>JARRKW010000025.1:0-10826 GCA_037387645.1 Desulfuromonadaceae bacterium | reverse complement strand
AAAACGATCCTTCCAATAGGTCCAGGTGTTATCGTCCAGGGAGGGGGTTTTGTGCGCGGCGGGATACCCCAGGGCCATCATGATCCCTTTCTTGCTCATCCCCACATGCGGCCGGCCTTCGGTCACGCCTTTCCGGTCGATATCGCTGAGCTTCGGCAAGGTCACGGGTTGAGGCGAGGTGATCAAATCCATATATTGCTCAAAATCCATCCCCATGCGTCTTTTATCAAATTCGAAGATCACCTTATAGTTTTCAGCAATAACCTGAAATCCGTAATTCTTGGTGAACAGCCGCCGTTTGTTTATGGGCAGGATACGGGTATTCGGCGGCAAAATAATATGTTGCCCCGACGGCGGATAAATGTAGTTGGCATAACTGGCCCTGTACACCGGATCCCCCCTGTTGCTGAACCGTTTTTCCACATGAATATTGTATCGGGTATAAACCACCTCATCCGCGGCCATCCCCTGACCGGCCCAGACCAACAGCATCAGCAGCACCAAGAGACAACCAACCAACAGTCCATGGCTTGAACCGAAGGTGACCCCCAGCTCTTCAAATTCATCGACTTCAAAAACCCGCTTGATTCCAAGGGTCAGCTCGAAGGATTCGGTCGGATAGTAACAGACCGCCAGCGTTGCCGTGGTCCGGGTGTCGCGGTCGCTGGAAATGTCGTCGCTTTCAAAATGCGAGCGCAGCACCTCAACATTGAGTGCCAGATCTTCTCCCATCAGCGGCAATCCGTAGTTGAATCCATAGGTGATGGTATGCACGGTATCGAGGCCATCGATATATTCGATCCCCTTTTTGAGGAAGACGTTGTCATCGTCATAATCCAACAGGCTGTCGGGAACATACATCTCGGAAATTTTGTAGTCCAGGGCAACGCTCAACTGCCCGAACGGAAGATCGATATCGGCAACGGTAAAAAGTCCCGCCCCATACTTGATTTGGCCTAAATGTTCAATGGCATCGGAGGTGAGATAATACAATGAACCGAAGATTTCCCCTCCCAGGCTCAGGGTGAAACTATCGGTATTGACCAGTTCCCTGTCGAGATAGAGTTCGAGAGCAAGCAGATGGGATTTGGAATCAATGTTGTCGTCAAGATCGGTGTAACGATAGGGTAGCAGGAAACCGATTTCGGTTTTGTCAAAAAGATGATTATATCCCATGACGAGGGAAAAGGCGTCGCCATCCTCGTCGTTGACTTCCAATCGATCGTATTCGACCGCCGCTTTGAAGTCCGAATCGACGGTTTCCAGGTTCTTCTTGGCCTTCGGGCTGACTCTCTTCAGATGATTGCTGATCGAGGTGGAACCGAGAAACGCC
This sequence comes from Desulfuromonadaceae bacterium, assembly GCA_037387645.1. Classification (GTDB taxonomy): domain Bacteria; phylum Desulfobacterota; class Desulfuromonadia; order Desulfuromonadales; family Trichloromonadaceae; genus Trichloromonas. The sequence continues at coordinate 9,493 of JARRKW010000025.1, read as the reverse complement.
TCCTCCGTGGTCCCCATCGCCTGACTGAAACCCGCCGGGAAAAAAATTCGATAAATTTCTTCGGCATTATCCTCGGCCCATGTTTCCGCCTGGGCGCCGGAGAGGCCGGCGGGAGAAACGATACTACCCGACGGACTTTGCACGACAATTGATCCGATGAGTACTTCGTCATTGTCAAAATCGCCGTTTCCATTGGCATCGTTCCAACTCAAATTGGCGGTCGCATCGTAAAGCACGGCATTGTAGGTTGACCCATCCTGGAAAATATCCGCCTCCCGCAAAACATCGAGCCAGCTTTCCGCTCCCAGGACCCTGAGCGGGGCCAGTAAAAAAAGGACCAAACAGACGGAAAACAGTGCCTGGGAAAAAGATTGGGTTGTCATTGACGGCATGATAGCATTCCTTTCATTTGAACTGGATAAACGAACCGGCAAAACTGGGGATTATCCATTTATTTTATGCCCCGCTAATTAATACCCCACTCTCTACAATAAAACAACACCAATGTCCCTCTGTACGGGCAATACCCTTGCTGCCTACATCCTTTTCTTTTTTCGCCCGCTCCCCTATAATGCCGCCTGCAAAGGAGCCCATGCCTATGACTTGCAGTTTCACCTCTGACGTTCTCCAGTTCCTCCGCCAAACCATCGCCGCAACCGGGGGCAACGAGGTCTTTTTCGTCGGCCGCACCAACGCCGACCTGCGGGTTGTTGAAATCGAGGTCCTGGCCCGGGGCAATGTCCGGGAGGTGCCGGCGATCTTGCAGGGACGGCGGCACGGCGAAGTCGTTATCCACAATCATCCCTCAGGAACCCTCCAGCCCTCCACCGCCGATATTCACATCGCCTCACAACTGGCCGATCTGGGGGTCGGCTTCTACATTGTGGATAACCCTGTGGAAAATGTGTACAGGGTGGTCGAGCCCTTCCCTCCGCAGAAAAAACACCCTATCGAACCCCAGGGGATCGGCCATATTCTCGGCCCGGACGGCCTGGTGGCCCGTTCGCTGGACGGCTATGAGGACCGCCCCGAACAGCTGCGCATGGCCTTTGCCGCCGGCGAGGCCTTCAACGACAACCGCCTGGCGGTCATCGAGGCCGGTACCGGTACCGGTAAAAGCCTGGCCTATCTGGTTCCCGCCATCATCTGGGCACTGGCCAACGAGGAGCGGGTGGTGGTTTCGACCAACACCATCAACCTTCAGGAACAGCTGATCCGCAAGGACATTCCCTTTCTGCAACACGCCGCCGGCCTGGAATTCCGCGCCGTGCTGGTCAAGGGACGCAACAACTACCTCTGCCTGCGCCGGGCGGAAACGGCGCGCCTGGAACCGGGACTGTTCGAAGATGATCTGACCGGCGAACTGAACGCCATCCTCGACTGGGCCGCTTCCAGTCCCGAGGGCTCGAAAGAGGAACTGCCCTTTATTCCCCAGGAACAGGTCTGGGAAGAGGTGCGCTGTGAAATCGACCAGTGCGCCCGGGTCCGTTGTCAGCACTATGCCCGTTGTTTTTTCCACAAAGCGCGCCGGCAGGCGGCGGCAGCCGATCTGTTGGTGGTCAATCATGCCCTGCTGCTGTCCGATTTGGCTCTGCGCCTGGAAACGGACAACTATACGGCCAGCGCCGTGCTGCCTCCCTTCGACCGCATCATTCTGGACGAGGCCCATCACCTGGAAGACGTCGCCACCAACTTTTTTTCGGCCCAGGTCACCCGCTTTACCTTCGCCCGTCCCCTGAATCGGTTGCGCCATCCGCGCAAACCGGAGAAAGGTCTGCTGCCGCGTCTGCTCAATGCCCTTTCCCGGGAATTGCCCGACAGCGAGGATCAGCTTTACCGTGCCCTGCACGAACGCATGGAAAACCTGCTGATGGCCCGCCAGGGTCTGGCGGAACGCTCAGTCGGCATGCTGGAACAGATCGGCCAGGACCTGGCCACAGCCCTCCAGAAGGAAATTCGCGACCGAGAGGAAATCAAGTACCGAGTGATTCCGAGCTTCAGCAGCAGTGAAACCTGGGATAGCATCCGCAATCGGGTACGGGAGCTGGCGGCGGAGGCCGATCTCCTGGGAAAAGGCGTGCGGGAGCTACTCCGGGATTGCGACCGGGTCCCCGAAACGGTCTATGACAAGCTTCACGGCCAGCTCACCGATCTGCGCGGCATTGCCGGCAGGCTGGAAGGGATCGCCGGCGATCTCCGTTTTTTCATGGCCGAGGATCCGGCCCATTGCACCTGGCTGGAAGTGGGCAAAAGGCGTATCGGCCGCGGCAGCGGCATCCTGACCCGGCTCTGTACCGCCCCCCTGGAGGTGGCCGAACCGTTGAAGAAAGGGGTCTACGATCGCTTCAAAACGGTGATCATGACCAGCGCCACTCTGGCCGTCGGCCAGTCTTTTGACTACTTCAAGCACCGGGTCGGCCTCGACCGCACTGAACCGGGCCGGGTGACCGAACTGTTGCTGCCCTCACCGTTCGCCTTTCACCGCCAGGCCCTGGTCGCCATCCCCAGCGACATCACCGAACCAGGTCGCAGCGGCTTTCCGGAAATGGTTCGCGACCTCACCGAACGGGCAATCCTGGCCGCCGACGGTCGCAGTTTTGTTCTGTTCACCGCCTATTCCCTGCTGCGCCGGGTACACGGCGAGATCGCCCCGGTTCTGACCGCCCGGGGTTACCATTGTCTGCGCCAGGGCGAAGACAACCGTCATCGCCTGCTGAAAAAATTCACAGCCGATCCAACCAGCGTCCTGTTCGGCACCGATTCCTTCTGGGAGGGGGTCGATGTGCCGGGACGGGCACTGGAACAGGTGATTATCACCCGGCTGCCCTTCAAGGTCCCCACCGAACCGGTGCTGGAAGCCCGGGCCGAAGCCATCGAGCAGGCCGGCGGCGACCCCTTCATGCAGTACACGGTGCCGCAGGCGGTGATCAAATTCAAACAGGGCTTCGGCCGCCTGATTCGCCACCGGGAGGATCGCGGCGTTGTCCTGATTCTCGACGCCCGGGTCGTGAACAAAGGCTACGGCCGGATCTTTTTGCGCTCCCTCCCCGACGCCGCCGTCGTTACCGCGCCAACGAACGAGGTCATGGCGGCCATGGAACGCTTCTTCCGCCAGCGTGAAAACCCGCCCTGAGATGTGACTGAACGCGTCCACATCCCAGGCGTTACGGGCTGTCGGCAAACCTTCTGCGACAACCGACACCCAAGCTGAGGAAGCTGCGGCCGGTTTTACAACTTTCCTCCGGCAGAACAGGGAAATGCCATCCCCGAGCACGCCCATACCAAACAACGGAAAGTACCCATAAGAACAGCCCTCTTGCCGTCAGAATCAGTTGCCGGCCCGCTCCTCTTGGAAAATTAATTACCGAGCGGTTGCCTCTTGACCCTTGGCGGTCCTGTTATGGTAAACTTTATAGTTAATTGAATACGAATCTATGAATCCTGCGATCTCTTGCCTGGTAACTTGAGAAATCAGGGTTCTCAGCAGTAAGGAAAGAATCGATGTCCGTTTTGGTAAAAAGAATCGTCCTCTGTCTCTTCCTCGTCTGGCTCAGTGTCACCCCCGCCCATGCTTTCAGCGAGATTCGGGATTTCGACAGCAATCGTGCCCGGCTGCTCAGTTTTATCCTGCGTGGTCAAATCAACCAGAATCATTACAGCCAGAAGCCCATCGACGACGATCTTTCCAAGGCCGCCTTCAGCCTCTATCTCAAACAGCTGGACGGGCAAAAACGTTTTCTGCTGAAACAGGATGTCGAGCAATTAAAAGCCTACGAAACCCTCATCGATGACGAAATCAACCGGGGCAACCTGGAACTGGCTCCCCTGGGCGCGCAGCTCCTGTCCAAACGGGTGCCCCAGGTTGAGGCCATGGTGAAGGAACTCATCGATCAGGGTTTTGACCTGGATGTTGATGAGGCCCTGGAAACCGATCCGGAAAAACTCGATTACTGCTCAAACACCCGGGAATTACGCGAACGCTGGCGGAAAATCCTCAAATTTCAGCTGCTCATCCGCTATCTGAACCTGCAGGACGAGCAGGAGGAGCTGAAAAAAGCGGGGGACCAAACAGCCTCCCAGAAACCGCTGAAATCCGCCGCGGAATTGCGGGAAGAAGCCCGCGAAAAAATCCGCAAGGGCAATATCCAGTTTTTTGAGCGCATACTCAAGGAGACCGTACAGGACCATTATGACCGTTATTTCAATGCCATCACCCGGGCCTTCGACCCCCACACCGGCTACCTGCCGCCCCAGTCAAAAGAAGACTTCGATATCAGCATGAGCGGCTCCCTGGAGGGGATCGGCGCGACCCTGCAGGAAGAGGATGGTTACATCAAGGTGCTGCGCATTATCCCCGGCAGCGCCTCCAGCCGCCAGGGACAACTACAGGCTGAAGACGTCATCCTGGAGGTGGCCCAGGGCGACGGTGAACCGATCGATGTCACGGATTCGCGGTTACGCGATGCGGTCAGCCTGATCCGGGGCAAAAAAGGGACCGAAGTCCGGCTGACGGTAAAAAAACCGGACGGCTCCATTGTGATCATCCCCATCATCCGCGACGTGGTGGAAATTGAGGAGACCTTCGTTAAAGGAACCATCCTTGATGACACGGAATCCGGCAAAAACTTCGGCTACATTCGCATTCCCAGTTTTTATCGCGACTTCAAACATACCGGAAGCGACGGCAACGGCCGCAATTCCACCGATGACGTGCATAAAGAATTGAAACGCTTATCGAAGAAGGGGATCAGTGGTCTGGTTATCGACCTGCGCAATAATGGCGGAGGGGCGCTGACCGATGCCGTTTCCATTACCGGATTGTTTATTAAAAAAGGGCCGGTAGTGCAGATCAAAAATCGCAATGGCCGCGTCAACATTCTGTCCGACCTTGATGCGGATGTGGACTACAACGGTCCCCTGGTGGTGCTGATTAACCGCTTCAGCGCTTCGGCCTCGGAGATTCTGGCCGGCGCCCTGCAGGACTACCGGCGGGCCGTAATCATCGGCAGCGAACACAGCTACGGCAAAGGCACGGTTCAGACCATGGCGGATTTGGACAGCAGCCTCCCCTTTAGCAATCTCGACCGGTATCGCCCCCTCGGCGCCGTGAAGGTCACCACCCAGAAGTTCTACCGGGTCAGTGGCGCATCAACCCAGTATCGCGGCGTCGTTCCCGATATCATTCTGCCCGACCGACTGCGCTATCTGGAAGCCGGTGAACAGTATGTTGACAACTCCCTGCCCTGGGATACCATCGACAGCACCAGATTTTCCCCCCTGGACAAAGAACTCCCGGTCCTCTCACAGCTGGCCCGTAACAGCCAGAATCGCATTGAAAACAATGCCGAGTTCAAGGCCATCATTGACGATGCCGAACGAGCCACGATGCGCCGCGACCACACCCTGCAAAGCCTGAAGATCGATGTGGTGCGCAAAGAGCGTGAGGAAGAGAAGGTGCTGGCAAAAAAACTTGACTCCCCCCATGGGCAGGAAGGGATGGACCCGGAAGAGATCAAGGAAAAACAGGCCCTCTCCGACAAAGAACGCCTGGAACTCTGGCTCAAGGAACTGAACAAGGATCCCTATGTCGTTGAATCCCTGCATGTCCTGGAGGATATGACCGAGCTGCCCGCTCTGGCCAAACGACCGGAATAACCCGTATCCCCGCTGTTGCGGTACGGGAATCCATCGATTTAACCGGACAGATCTTGATTGTATTCCCCGCAGGGGTTCGCTAGTATGGGTGACGGCGCCGGCCACAACCCGACAGTCATCGTTTTTTTAGAGAGATCAACCTTATGATGAAATTTTCCGAATTCAGCCTGACTCAGGCCATCGGCAACACCCCATTGGTCGAACTGCCCAGGCTGCTGGCCGACTCCTCGGTGAGAATATTCGCCAAACTGGAAGGGAACAATCCCGGTGGTTCGGTCAAGGATCGCCCCGCCTGGTACATGCTGAAAAAGGCCGAGGAAGACGGCATGCTGGCGCCGGGGAAAACCATCCTGGAGCCTACTTCCGGCAACACCGGTATCGCCCTGGCCATGATCGGAGCGGCCAAAGGCTACCGGGTCAAACTGGTCATGCCGGCTTGCGTCAGCGTCGAACGCCGCAGTGTGCTGGAAGCCTATGGCGCCGAGGTCGTCCTTTCCGACGCCTGTGCCGCCACCGACGGTGCGATCCGTTTGGCCCACGAGATTCTGGCCGCCGACCCCGACAGCTACTTCATGCCCAATCAATATGCCAACCCGGCCAATCCCCTGGCCCATTACGAAACCACCGGCCCGGAAATTTTTCAGCAAACCGCCGGCAACATCGATGTGTTCGTCGCCGGCATGGGCACTTCGGGAACCCTGATGGGGGTGGGCCGCTACCTGAAGGAGCGCAAGCCCTCCGTACAGATCGTCGGTATTGAACCGCGGCTGGGCCACAAAATCCAGGGGCTGAAAAATATGCGGGAAGCCATCGTCCCGGAAATCTATAACGAAACCAGGTTGGACCGGAAGATTGTCGTGGAAGACGAACTGGCTTTCGAAACCGCCCGGCGCCTGGCCCTGGAAGAGGGAGTGTTCACCGGCATGTCCAGCGGCGCCGCCGTCGCCGGCGCCCTTCAAATCGCTCGGGAAATGGAATCCGGCACTATCGTAACCCTGTTGCCGGACCGGGGTGACCGCTATCTCAGCACGTCCCTGTTCCGTTCCGTCTGTGCCTGCTGTCCGCCCTGACAGCGGGCGATTCTGCTGCGTTACAGATATCCCCCTGAGCGATAACGGATCATGTCCCTGCCCCAACTCCTGAAAAAATCCGCAGACAAGCTGCTGTCGGCCTACTGCGCCGAACAGAACAGGCACAGGGAGAAACCCCGAACCCGGTTGAGTTATCGCATTGCTTCCAACCGGGTCACCCTGTTGGAAGAACGACACTGCTGTTCCTGCCCCAGCGCCTGCCACACCCGGCCGGTTGCGCAGTTTCGCTATCAACACCACCCCGGCGATTTCAGGCATGCCCTTGACTTAACCGTTGAATGCATTTCACTATAACAGAACCCAGGATCCGGCAATCCGCTTTGCCGCCTTGTTTTCCTGCTCTTCTTTAGGCCGCTTTATGAAATTTCTCCAGTTGCTGTGTCTATTTCTCATCCTTTCCCTGGCTCCGGCCGCCGCCGAAACCCTGCCCTCCGCGCCGGCGGCCGAGCAGGAAACCTTTCCCGGCGTTGCCGAAGTCATTCCCCGCAGTGCCCGCCTGTCGGAAGAGGTGGGCAAAGCCGAGGCACAACTGACCCTGCTTAGCGATCTGACCGCTCTGAAAGACGACATCGCCAGTGAAAAATCGAAACAGCAGGAGCTTTTGCAACGGATAACGAGCCTGGGAATCCCCGCGGGTTGGAGTTTCGATCGGCTGCAGGAAATGCGTTCCACCGTCACGGCCCAGATGACGGCCTGGCAAAAGATTCTCGACAGCCTCTCCAAACGGATCAACGAAGCCGATCTGATCCGAAAAAACTGGAACGACCGGGAAAAATTCTGGAAAAACTGGGGGGCTTTTCTTGACCAGTCACACGTCGGAACACCGCAGGGCGTTTTTACCGACACGATCACAACCTGCCGAAAAACGGTCGAACAAGCCGCCAAGGTTTCCGATCTGCTGGTGACCGAGCAGAAAACCGTCACCGCACTGCAATCGGCGCTTCGCGACATTCAAAACCAGATCGACCAGGAATTAAGTCTGCTGCGCACCCAAACCTTCAGCAAAACCACCCATTCCTTTTTCAATCCTAAATTTTATCGGCAATTCAACCCTGAACTGTGGCTCTCCTTTCTGGCGGGCATTGCCGAGGTGCAAAAAATCAAGTGGGAATTCCTCACCGAGCGTATCTGGCTGCCGGTGCTGCAACTGTTGCTGTTTTTTGCCCTGGCCGGCTTTATCCGGAATCATCGTATCGCGACCTCAACCACCGATGAATGGCAATTTATCTTTCAGCATCCCTGGGCGACGGGAATCTTTGCCGCCGTCGTTTCCCTCAGCGCCTTTTACCTCAATCCGCCTTCAATCTGGCGACTCGGCATTTCGGTTCTGGCGGCCTCATCCGCCGCCATTCTGGTGGCCGGCGCGTTAAGGGAACGGCTGAAAATATTTCTGGTTTATCTGCTGGCGGCCCTTTTCCTGATTACCCAGATTCTACAGTTGATCGCTTTTCCGGCGCCCCTGTACCGTCTTTACCTGACCCTGCTGTGCCTGCTGGGCATCCCCCTGCTCTGGATCATCAGCACCCGCCATCAACGGACCCACACCGGGCAGATCGACAGCCTCGCCATCACCCTGCGCATCGGCATGGGCGTTCTATTGGTCGCTCTGTTTGCCCAGGCCACCGGCTACAGCAACTTCTCCTCCCGCCTTATCGTCTCTTCGGTGGACAGTGTCTATCTCGGCATCTTTGCCGGCATGACCATTCGATTGGGCTACGGAGCGTTTCGTTTCATCCTGACCCATCCCATCGTCATCCGTCATGCCTTTTTTTACCGTTACGGCGATGAACTGCTGCGGCGCTTCTCCGCAATTTTCAAAATCTTTGTCCTCGGCTACACCTTTTTGTATCTGTTTGTGGTCTGGGGCATCTATGACAGTTGTGGCCAGACCTGGACCGCCCTGGTCAAAAAAGAGCTTTTCATCGGGGAGACAACCTTCTCCCTGTACATCCTGTTGCTGGTGGTGATGGTCCTGTATCTTGCCCTCTCCGCCTCCTGGTTCCTCTGTGCCATTCTCGACGCGCAGATCTTCCCCCGTCATGATTTCGACCGCGGCGTCAGGGACGCCATTAAAAAGCTGCTGCACTATTTTCTGATTTTCGTCGGTTTTCTCTTCGCCATGGGTCTGGCCGGCTTCGAGTTGCAAAACTTCGCCGTCCTGGCCGGCGCCTTCGGTATCGGCATCGGCTTCGGCCTGCAAAATATCGTCAACAATTTTGTCAGCGGCATCATCCTGCTGTTCGAACGTCCGGTTCGGGTTGGCGACATGATCATCATTGACGGCAAGTGGTGCACAGTACGCAAAATCGGCCTGCGCTCCACCCTGGTCGAAACCTTTGACCGGGCCGAAATCATCGTCCCCAACTCCGACCTCATCTCGCAACAGGTCGTCAACTGGACCCTCTCCTCCAACGTGGTCCGTCTGGTCATCCCCGTCGGCGTCGCCTATGGCAGCGATGTGCAGAAAGTTCTCGCCATCCTGCTGGAGGCCTCCAAATCCTGCAAATATGTCCTGGCCTCCCCGGAACCCTCCCCCATCTTCACCGCTTTCGGGGAAAGTTCCCTCGACTTTGAGCTGCGGGTCTGGATATCCGAAGCCCAGCATCTTTTGACCAGCCGCAGTGAAATACTACAATATCTCGACCGGCGTTTCCGCGAGGAACAGATTGAAATCCCAGTCCCCCAGCGCGATCTGCATCTGCGTCTGAAGGAAACCGACCTGCTGACCAAGCGGCCGGAGACCTCCC
>JARRKW010000024.1:0-7983 GCA_037387645.1 Desulfuromonadaceae bacterium | reverse complement strand
GCCTATTATGCTGACTGAGGTTTGATCTGGCAACAGCAAATATGACTGCCGGGAGGAAAAGGAGGGTGATCCGAAGTCTTTAAAGTTACTATCCCTCGGCATGAACAGGGGATTGCGGTCAGCGATGATCGTTGGATTTGTTGGGGCTCATGTCGGCGTACGGGGGAGTTTACATCTGGATTTCATGTGGTAATCTTTAAGCAAACCCGTAGCCATACAGGAGGAAGATATGATCAGTGTCTCCGAGCCACCGGGTCATTTAGGAAGTGCTTCATCGTGTTGAGAGGGTTTTGAAAGAATTTTAACCACTGCCTGCTGGGGAAACCCCAGCAATGTCCCGCAATGGGATGTAAAAAGTGATGCAGCAACAAAAGCAGCCCCGGTGAAAATAACCGGGGCTGCTTTTATTTAAAGATGACTTCCAGAGGCCAGTGAGAGGGAAAACCGTCAGGTGTGTTGGAAGCTGACGTTCACATCGGCGCGGTGGGCCGGATCGATCTGCCACAGGGTACGCCGGATAAAATTGAACAGCTTGGCGATGATGACGTCGGGAAATTGTTCGATGCGGATGTTGTAGATATTGACCGACTCGTTGAACAGCTCGCGGCGGTCGGCGATCTGATCTTCGATTTCGGTAATGCGACCACTCAGCTGGCGGAAGGCCTTGTCGGCTTTAAGGTCGGGGTAGCGTTCCACCACCATGAAGAGGGAACGCAGGGTGTCGGACAGGGCATTCTGGGCCGAAAGCTGTTCTTTTTCGCTGCGGGCGTTGCTGATCATGGAACGGGCTTTGATGACCGCTTCCAGGGTCTTTTGTTCGTGTTGCATGTAGCCTTCACAGACCTTGATCAGTTTCGGCAGCTCGTCGAAGCGCTGTTTGAGCAGAACATCGATATTGCTCCAGGCCTTGTCGATGTTGTTCTTCAGGGCGACCAGCCCGTTGTAGATGACGATGACATAGAGAATGACACCGATGAGAATGAGCAGAATGACACCGAGTGCGATCAATCCGGTCATGGTTACCTCCTTGGTTTGAGAGTCGGTATTTTCCTTAGCTTGACTTGATACTGTAGTGATTCCATTGTTTTATTGTCTGTTCAAATCCGGCCGCTGAAAAGATGAACCAGCCGTACCAGGGTGAAGATGCCGAGGCCGAGACCCAGGGCCAGAAAAATGCCGGCGGTAATGCCGAAACGTCGGGTCAAATGGGCCTCCGATTCGGTTTCGGCAATGATGAACGGCAGTGATCGGCTGCGGGGATGGCCAATTGTTATGTGGGCCTGTTGTGGCCTAGCCTCCTGCTTTTCTTCCAGCGATTCTCTCAGCACCTGCTGCTCCACATCCTCCTTTGCCCGCTGCCATTCCTCCTCACTGATCCGGCCATCGTTGTCGCTGTCGTAGCGCTTGAGCCAGTGGCGATTCTGTTTCAGTTCGCGCAATGCCGCCAGGGTTCGATCGCGTAGCGAGCTGCCCGCGCGTTCCGCGGCGCGGGCAAAGCCGATCACATAGATGAAGGTCCCCTCGGGGATGATTTCTTCAATCCACATTTCGTTATCCGCGTAACTACCGCTGGCGGCAAAGAGCAGACTGTTCTGTCCCGGATAGCCCTGATGGCGATGTCCGGTTCGGATGCTGGCCGCATCGGGGTCAATGGTGAGACGGCCGGTGTCGTCTTCGAGGTCGAAGGGAATGGGACCGCAGTCGACCGAACTGTATTCCTTCCAGGTGTGCCCTTCACTGTCGCGACGATGTTTGCGTAGTCGATAATAAACGCAGGACTGATGGGTCATGGGGGAAACCAGGGCGTATTTGCGCCGGGCATGGCCCTTCACTTCGACCATGCCCATGGCCACGGAACGGATGCGGCTGGTCGGCAGGTTTTCCATATGGCGTTTCAGGCGCAGGTGGTGAAATCCGATCCAGCCGAAAACCAGGGAAAGCAGGGCCGGGAGTGCGCCCGTGTACAGGCTGATGTGGGCCGTTCTGAACAACAGGTCGAAATCGTGCAGCAGAAATAATACCCCTCCAAGAATGCCGCCCGAACTCCAGGACAAGGCCTTTCGCAGCAGATGCCTCCGGCTCGGTTTGAGCTCGGGGGGCGGTGGCAACGTCGGACGAGGGATCGCGCTTTTTGGGGTTTTGGGCTCAGGGGATCCCTGGATTTCAGCGGCCAGTTCCTCAAAGCCGGGAATGGTCTGGCCGGTAGCTGTGGCGATAGCCACGGCGGCAGGAGCGCCGAGTACGACGCTGGCGGCGGCCAGATCCACGGCGAGGCCAGTCTGTTGCGCTACAGCTTTCCGTTGTTTTTCCCGGTCGACCATCAGCCAGCCGAACCGGGTCAGGGGGGTGAGGTGCCCTTTGTCGGGGGTGTGCCCGGTTTCGAGTTTTTTCAGGCGGCAACCGGGGATGTCCACCAGGCCAAAATCGGTGTGCAGGGTGAATTCGCCGGCATAGTCGCGGGCCAGTTGGACAATAGCGTCCATGTTGCCGGCCACGCTGTAGGTTTTGAGCTCGCCGAGGCCGTTCGGATCATAGCGACCGGCAAACAGACGCACGGCCTGACGGACCTGCTGTTGTTCGTCCAGCAGATAGAGGTCGAGTACCGGTTGGTTGTGCAGAACGGTTTTGTAGGTTTCATCCTCATCCAATTGCGAGGCGACGCCGTTGCCCAGGTAGGCGGTCTGCACCATGAGTTTTTTCAGATTGCGTTCCACCATGGTGCCGGTGAGATCGGCGAGAATGGCCAGCACCCGGTCGCCCCGTTCCAGCACGACAGGTGGATCGCCGGTGGCAAAGCGGATCTGGTCGGAGCTGATTTCCAGTCCCCGGGCGCGGGTCGGGGCGAAGCGGGGGGGCGTCGGGTCAAGGATACAGTTGCCAATGCCGTGTTCCGTCAGCAGGGTGGCGACTTTGTCCAGTTTTTCCCGGGTGGCCTTGGCGAACAGACCGAGCCCCTGACCCGTCAGGCGTTGGCGGGCGGTATAGGGGTCAAGGCCGTATTTGTTCACCAGCGCGGCTAGCAGCGGCTGCGCCTCTTCCGGCAGCGGTGATGATTTATTGACGATCAGTAATTGGGCCTGGCACATAAGACGATATCCGGATTTTCGGGGCATTCCGGTCGCTGGACCGTCAACGGAAAAGCGGATGAAGCTCCGTATAGCCAGATCAGCAATTTATGTGCCTAGCCAGATTATTCCAGGCCGCTGTCAAAATTGAAGGTGGAGGTGTTCGGCAGGGGGCGATCTTTTTTCAGGGCGTCCATGACCTCTTTTCCTTTGGGGGAAAAGGGGCCGAGATGGGCCAGTTCGACCAGATAGCGCTGGCAGCCACGGCGCTGTAATTCGCCCAGACGGCCGAGGAGGGAAAAGTCGGTGGCGGAAGTGATAATGGTCAGGTCACCGGATTTACTCACCCGATAGGCATCGCCACGATCGGAAAGAACCGGCGTATCGCCACGCACGCCTTTGATGGGGATGCGTGAGGTGATAAGGGGTACCGACGCGTAAACTGTGGCCGACAGGGGAATCTGCAGCGGACGCTGCAGCAGCTCCGCCAGATTGTCCCGGTCGTCTTCCAGGTAAAGGGTGGCCTCGGCGGCGCCGAGCTCCTGCCAGGCGAGGATGGCTTGACTGTTCAGGGCAAAGAGCCGGTAACCGGTGACCAGCTGTACCCCGTCCAGCCCCTCGAACAGGGCGAAGTGCCCCAGGTTGTTGAGACGGAAGGTGGAAAAGCCCCGTTCCAGCAGGGTGCGGATGGCCTGACGGTAAGCCGGCCACTGGGGATCGAAGAGAATAAAGGGGAGATCCCAGACCACTTCCCGGCTGCGGTCGATGCCCCGTTTGCCGAGGCGGCCACTTTCCTGGGCGTTGGCCATGGTCAGGGGGACGATCAGCCGGTCGACACTCGGATCGTTAAGAACCTGGGCATCGCGCAGATCCCGAATCGCCACCGACAGGCATTTTTCGCTACTGTTCACCGAAGGGTGCGCCGGGAGCAGGTCGTCCAGAGCCGATTGCCGATGTTGCCGCCGGGTCCGCTCCCGCTGCCCTTCCAGTTCCTGTTGCAGAGCCCGGTAGAACTCCCGGCGGATCTCCTTGAGACGCTTGGGCGGAATGACCACGGCCGGCAGGGGGGTGGTCGCTAAATTATTGAGGACGAAGGGGGTTTCCGCGGTTTTCTGGAAAACACCCCGCAGCAGGTCGAGACTGAGGGCGTTGTTGTCGGCCGGGTAACTTTCCAGCGGATAATGGCCTTCCATGCGGGCGCGATCGCAGCCGCCGCTGATGCGGATATGGTCCGGGGTTACGGACAGCTCCAGGTCGACGGGCACCGGTTCCTGCCTGATCGCATCGAGCTTGCGTCGACAGGCGGCGCCGCTTAAGGTGAAGGCCTGCTCGGAGGAAACCTTGAAGACCCCGTCGCCGACCTGGAAGGTGCCCTGAAAAGGGGACGGCACGGTGACGTAGCTGTCGGCGTTGACCCGTTTGACCGGATTGCGTCCCAAGAGCAGGGTTTTTACGGTAAAGGCGGTGCCGGACTGGTCGCTTTTGGGCTGGATCCGCAGCCGGTCGCCGACGTGCAGGCGGTCGCGGGTTTTGAAGGAAATGGCCTGGCCGCGAACCACGGCGACCTCGCCGAGCAGGCGGCCGGTCGCCCCCTTGATGGAGGGGATGGCGATATCCGTGGGCACGCCGCCGGGCAGGAAACCCTTGGTCGGTGGCCGGCCGAAGGAGGCCTTGAGCAGATTTTTGGCCTCTTTGGCCGCCTCCGTGCGTTTCGCCGGGGGGGCGTCGAGCACTATGCGATAGGCACTGACCACATTGGACACATACTCGGCGCTTTTCATCCGGCCTTCGATTTTGAAACTGATGACCCCGGCCTCGCTCAGCTGGGGGAGCAGGTCGATGGCGGAAAGGTCGTTGGTGGAAAAATAATAGCCGTCATGCTGCCGATAGCGGTAACGGCGCCGGCAGGGCTGGGCGCAGCGTCCCCGATTGCCGCTCTTGCCGCCGAGAAAGGAGGAAAAATAGCATTGGCCGGAAAAGGAAAAACAGAGGGCGCCATGAATGAAGTGTTCCAGTTCCATTTTGGTGCGGGAACGGATTTCGCCGATTTCCGCCAGGGACAGTTCCCGGGCCAGCACCGCCCGGCTGAAGCCCATCTTTTCCAGCATGCGCACCCCGGCGCGGTTGTGAATGGTTAGCTGGGTCGAGGCATGCAGTTCCAGCCCGGGGAAGTGGCGGCGGGCCAGGCGCCAGACCGCCAGATCCTGGATAATCAGGGCATCGACCCCGATGGCTTCGAGGCTGGCCAGAACGTTGATCAGTTCCGGCAGCTCCCGTTCCTTGACCAGGGTGTTGAGGGTGACATACAGTTTGCGTCCATGCTGGTGGGCGTAGGCCGTCATCCGTTCCAGCTCGGCGAGGGAAAAATTCTTCGCCTTGGCCCGGGCGGAAAACTCCTTGAGCCCCACATAGACGGCGTCGGCGCCGGCCTGCATGGCGGCAAAAAAGGCCTCCAGGCTGCCGCAGGGAGCGAGCAGTTCGGGTTTTATAGCGGTAGTTGCGGACATGGTTGCTCGAAACGAAAAAGGCCGGGGCACTATCGGCCCGGCCGGTGTTAGCTTTGCCCGAAAGACTAGCACGGTGTCCTTTGGCGATGCAACGGGAAAATACCGCACCGTCGTTTCGTTTGGGGCTAAGCCCCGGTGCCGGGATCTGTCTAGCCGAGACGGCATGAACTTGAATTTTTTGGATTCTGAAAAGTTTTACTTTTTTTGTGCAGCTGGTTTATTTTTTACGGGACATCATTGGGGCGGAGTAGATAGACATGAACATGAACGCGGAACGGGCGGTATATCGACTGCGGGAATTCCGGCGTCAGGGCGAGCTGCCGAAACACTATCAATGCAGTTATGAAGTGCTGGATGATAATACCCGGGAAGTCATGGCGGTTTGCGACCTGTCGGGGAAGGCGGTTTTTTCCTCGCTGGAGATTCTGGATCAGCAACAGCAACGTTGGCAGATGCGACCTAACCGGAAGATTATGCCGTCACGTTGGGTTGTCACCGACCCTGCTGGCGTGATTCATACGCGGTTTGACCAGAAAATCCTGGGCAAGCTGAAAAATCCTCTTTACCGGGTTGCGCTATCGCTGGAGGATGGTGCCGGGAACGAGATTTTTCGTCTGGTCGATCCCCGCAGCAATATCGGAGATCGTATTTTCGGTTCCGGACCGGGCGAATGGGTTCTTTTGCGGGGGGACCAGCCGCGGGCCAAATTGGTTCGGTTGCCGCGACCTTCAGAGCCGGGGCAGGGGGGAAAGGGTTTCTGGGGGAAGCTGAGAAAGTTCCTGGCCTCTTCCGACCAGGGGTTGATCAGCGTCGGCAGCCGGCATATCCTGCCGGCACCGGTGGTTTTGGGGATGTTGCTGCTGTTCAACGAATTAACGGACAGTTCCGCGGGGTAAATCGGTTTTGGCGGACATTTTTCTGGATCAGGTTACGGCGACCATTAACGACGGAGCGCAGCTGCGGGAGATCAGTCTGCGCATCGGTGAGGGGGAGCACTGGGCCATCCTCGGGGCCAACGGCTCGGGCAAGTCCGCTTTGGGCCGGCTGCTGTGTAACCGGCTGGAAATCCAATCCGGCCGCTGTCAGTTCGCCGCCAGCTGTGGCTATGTTTCTTTCGAGGGGGTGGATGAAATTCTGGCGCGGGAGCGCTACCTGGATGATTCCGATTTTCTCGGCTACCCCGATCCGGGGACCAGGGCGCGGGATTTCATCCTCGGCTCCGACCCCACCGCGCCGGAGCGGTTGTTCGAGCTGGCCACGACCCTGGAATTCGTCCATATCCTCGATCGGGGACTGCGGTTTCTGTCGGCGGGGGAGATGCGCAAGGTGGTCATCGCCCGAGCCTTGCTGGAGAATCCGCAGCTGCTGGTGCTGGACGAGCCTTTCGATGGTCTCGACCTGCAATCCTGCGCCCAGCTGCGTCAGCTCATCGGTCGACTGATGAGCAAAGCGATCCGGGTGGTTTTATTGCTCAACCGTTTCAGTGAAATTCTGCCGGAAATCACCCATATTGCCTATCTGCAGGATTGTCGATTGTTGGCGGCGGGGCCGAGGGAATCGTTGCTGCAGGCAACGGCGCTACGGCGGTTTCATGCCTTTCATTACACCCTGCCCGAGCGGTTACCGGCGCTGGACGCTGCCACCCGGATCCGACCTGTGGTCGCAACCGAGCCCCTCATCGAAATGCGGCAGGTCCGGGTCAGTTACGGGGGGCAGGCGGTGCTCCAGGGCATCGACTGGACGGTGCAAAAGGGCGAGCACTGGCAGGTGACGGGTCCCAACGGCGCGGGCAAATCGACCCTGCTCAGCTTGATCAGTGGGGACAATTCCCAGGCTTATGGCAACGATATCCGCCTGTTCGGGGTGCAAAAGGGCTCGGGGGAGAGCATCTGGGAGATCAAACGCCGCATCGGCCTGGTTTCCGCCGCCTTGCAGCAGGACTACCGGGTCGGCATTACCGCCAAGCTGGCCGTGGTGTCGGGGTTCTTCGATTCCATCGGGGTCTATGGTCGCTGGTCCCGGCAACAGCTGGACATCGCCCAGGAATGGTTGGCCCTGCTGCGCATGCAACAACATGCCCAGACCCCGCTGCGCAACCTCTCCTACGGGGAACAGCGCCTGATCCTCCTGGCCCGGGCCATGGTGAAGCAACCGGAACTGCTGATTCTGGATGAGCCCTGTCAGGGACTGGACGAAATCAACCGGGAGATGGTCCTGAAGGTCATCGATTATCTGGGATGCAGCGGCACCACCCAGCTCCTCTATGTGACCCATCACCCCGAGGATCGGCTGTCTTGCATCAGCCATCATCTGGAGCTGGTGCCGGATCCGGCCGGGGGCTATACCGCCCGTTGCCGCCGGGTGGTAGAGCGCTGAACGTTTCCGGTAGCCGGGATGGTGCTGGTCTGATT
>JARRKW010000023.1:0-11685 GCA_037387645.1 Desulfuromonadaceae bacterium | reverse complement strand
CGGGCATCAGCGGTGCTGGAAAAGTACTTGTTAACCTTGCGGGTTGTCCCTTCGGTATCGCATTCCCCCTCAACCTCGTTGATGGTATTGGCGGCGAAGGTTTTCAGGGCATCCCAGTCGGCTCTGGCTTGCGGATACCGTGGCAGATAATAGCCCTCGGCGTCGAGGATGTCCTGTTCGATGCTTTTCAGTTCGCGGGAAGCCGGTTTGAGGACGCCGCTGACCCGGGCAAATTTATCCGGGAAGGCTTTGAGCGCCGTTTCTTTTCGGTTCAGTTCGGCCAGTTCCTCGGTTACGAGCTTGCGGGCTTTCTGGTTGAAGTCTTCCTTGGTTTGTTCATAGGCCAGGCCCAGGCGGTTTCTGCGTTCGAAAAGCTGCACCAGTTCCCGGTAATCGGTTTCCATCTGGGCGGCCTGTTGTTTCGCCTGCTGGAAAGAGGATTTTATGAAGGCGACGTCGCCGTTGCTGTTGCAGGTTGCCAGTCTTTTTTGAGCGAGGGCGATAGTCTCGTTGTATTTCTTTTCCTGCTCCCGGATAAGCACCGCGAAGGCGTTGATCTTTTTTTCCAAGGCCCGGATGTCGTCACAGGGGGTGCCCTTTTTGCTTTGATTGAAATAATTCAGCAGGCCGAAGTGCTCTTTTATCTGCTGCAGTTGCTTCCGTGCAGCGGTGATGGCTGCCGGGAGCTCTTTTTTCAGTTTAATGCTGCGGCGAATATCCTTTTCACAATCGCTGCGGATACCCTGAATCTTCTTGCGGTACCTGGCGATCTGATCGGCCATGTTCTGCTGTTCTTCTTTGTTCAGATCGGCTTTGCTGGGCAGCTGGTTTTTCTGAACCCTCTTCCGGTCTTTTTGTTGCTTATACTTTTCCCAGTTGTTCAAGGCGGCGGGTTTGCCGTTGAGGGCGGCGATAACCGCCTGGTGGCGGTCCAGCTGATCGTACAATTCCTCGACCCGCTCCCGGGAGGGATTCTGTCCCAGTTCCCGATTGATTGCCTGCAATTTGGTCTGGCAACGGAGCATCAGGCCGGGCTTGACACTTTGGGCCCCGGCTAATAAGGTGCCCAGGCCGGGATCCGGGGACTGGCTGCCCACCGCGGTCAGGAAAATGTCCACCATTTCCATCAGGGTATAGGCCCTGGCCGGGGTTGGCGTCAGCGTCAGGGTGGACACCAACAGGAATGGCAACAAAAGGGCGAGAGTGGTTCTGGAAAGAGGGCTGGTCATGAGAATCTTTCTCCGTAAATCTGCACACTAAATCAGGTCGCGGTGTGCAGATTTGCAAGATGGTAAATTTCAG
This sequence comes from Desulfuromonadaceae bacterium, assembly GCA_037387645.1. Classification (GTDB taxonomy): domain Bacteria; phylum Desulfobacterota; class Desulfuromonadia; order Desulfuromonadales; family Trichloromonadaceae; genus Trichloromonas. The sequence goes on along the minus strand of JARRKW010000023.1, from coordinate 10,383 downwards.
AGCCAGATGCCTTGGGGATTACCCAAAAAAGGAAATGACGTCTCTAACTGATATTTTCAATGGTGGGTAAAGGTCAATGGCAAAGAGTTCCCCCACCCGTTGGCAGATTGGATGGTGCGGCATCCCTGCGGTTGGGATTGTTGTTTTTGGTATGAATTTCATATCATGAAGCCATACATCAGTTTAAAAGTGATGGCGTGCAGGGCCAGTTTACACCTTAGAACAAAATGACCAAAGCGATACCGCCGCCGATGACACTCAGATTACTTACCGCCGAAACGGCATGCAGTTTCTTGAACTCCTGACGTTTGGGATCCTCCGGCGAGGTGGTGACGAACGAGGGAATCTCTTTTTTGATGGCGGCGGCCTTGGGTTCGATGACGAAAGCCTGCACCAAAGTTATAATCAGCATGGTGGCGATGATCAGGGCCGAGGCGATGGGATGGGATTTGCGGCTCAGCAGCAGGCAGACCAGGGCCAGGGCACCGCAGATCAGTCCGTAACGGAAATAGCCCGGAAACAGCAACCCGACAATGGTCCCTGCTTCATCGCGATTGAGCTGCTGAAACAGGGTCGGGGTAAGAATGAAGGTAAAAAGAACGGCGCCACCGACCCATAAAGCGACGGCCAGGCGATAGATCAGGGTGAAAAAATGCATGGTGATGACTCCTGACGAGAGGTGGTGGTGGAAAATCTTGGTTGCCGGGGGGTGGCAGCAAGACGAAATTTTACCAATTAAATATGACCAACCAATGGCTTGTCAATGTAAATTGTGCCGAAACAGGGGCCCAGCTGATGGTTGAAAAAGTCCATCCCTGCCCTTTTTCAATCCCGGCCGCGGAACATGTGTTTTCCCCCAGCCTTACAAAATCAACATCTTAGCAATTCGATATTGATTTTTTATGGCCCGTTCCCGCGCTCCGCAGGCGCTTTTTCAACAGCCTGCTGTTTCGGGGCGCAGTGGTCCGGCTGCGAGGAATAAGCAGGGAGCTAAAGGATCTTGGCGAGAAGTCTGTTATAATCAAAACGATCATAAAAAGGGGCTGCTGCCGGTCCCTTTTCTTTTTTCACGATTTTGTTGTGAGGAGTTGGGAGATGCGTTTGCCGAGCCGTTTGGTTCTGCTGATGATAGGGGTGTGCGCGCTGTTGGTGACCGGTTCCCCACTGTTGGCGGCGAGCGGGGAGTTTGCCGCCTGGCTGGATGAACTGCGCCGGGAGGCGCTTGCCGCCGGGATCTCGGAACCGACCCTGGATGCCGCTCTGGCCGAGATCAGGGAACCGTTGCCGCGGGTGCTTGATCTTGATCACAAACAACCGGAATTTACCCAGACTCTGAGCGAGTACGTCGCCAGTCGGGTCAGCGGGCAACGGATTGCCAGAGGACGGACCATGCTGAAGCGGTATCCGACCTGGTTGGGGCGAGTCGAACGGCGCTATCGGGTGCAGAAACGTTTTCTGCTGGCATTATGGGGTATCGAAACCAACTATGGCGAGCACTCCGGGAGTTTTCCGGTTATGCAGTCGTTGGTGACTCTGGCTCATGACGGGCGGCGCAGCGGCTATTTCCGCAAGGAACTCTTCGACGCCCTGTTCATCCTCGATGCCGGGTATATTCCTTTGTCTCAGCTCAAAGGTTCCTGGGCCGGAGCCATGGGGCAGTGCCAGTTCATGCCTTCTTCCTTTCGCCATTATGCGGTGGATGCGGAGGGCGACGGGCGTATCGATATCTGGCATTCGGTGCCCGATGTGCTGGCTTCGACCGCCAACTATCTCAAACAGCTCGGTTGGGATCCGGATCGCACCTGGGGGCGGCCGGTCACCGTGCCGGCCGATTTCGATGCAGCCCTGGCTGGGTTGCAAATCCGGTTTCCCCTGGCGCGCTGGCAGGCCCTCGGGGTGCGGCGCATAGGCGGCAAGAATCTGCCGCAACAAAAGCTGGAGGCTTCGTTGCTGCTGCCCGAGGGGCCCAGCGGGCCGGCTTATCTGGTTTATGACAACTTTCGGGTGCTGTTGGCCTGGAACCGATCGGAGGCTTTTGCCGTGGCCGTGGGAACCCTGGCTGACCGGATCGTCGCCGGAAAATGACGCGGGTCTTGTCAGGGATGAGGGATTGTTATGACTGCCCGGAGGGAAATACGGGCTTGAGGATGGAGCCGAGCAGTTCCGCCCGTTTGCCCATCTGACGAAACTTCAGGCCGAGACAGAATTCGCTCAGGCGGCCGAGATGATCGCTGGCAATATCGGTAAATTTAAGGACCACTTCCTGCCCCTGTTCGTCCTTGCGCAGCACTCCCACCACCTTTCCCTTCGCTCGGACCACTTTGGAGACCGCTCCCGGCAGCCATAATTCAACGGCAAGTCGCTCACCGAGTTCCAGGTTTTTGCTGGTGGTAAAGCGCAGCCCTCCCCGGCTGAGATTAACGTCGACCGGTTGGGGCGCCGGGGGAGATTCGCCGATTTTCCAATAACTTAACGACAGATTTGCTTCGACCCGAAAATGATGGCGCGGATCACCGTGACTGCTTCCCCCTTCGATGCGCAGCTGCAGCAGGTGGCCGTTGGCAATGGATTCAATACGGGATTGAAAGTACAGTACCGACATGCAGACTTCACAGACCGCCCGGCAGGGGAGACCTATGGCGAGCAATCCCTCCGGCAGGGTTCCGGGGGCAAAACGCGCTTCCAGAAAAGCATGGCTTGTTAACCGAAGCGCGCAATCCAGGGTGATTTCCCCGTGTTTGGGATCCGCAATGGTGATCCAACCCACCCGATAGTCTTCTAATAGTTGAACAACCTCAGGAGATAGCATCCTCTCGATCCGTCATGCGCGTACGTGAACCTTCATCCGTAACAGTTTGCGTTGCTCGGCCAGGCAGAAGCGGATGATTTTGTCCTGTTCCGTTTCTTCGAGTTCCGTCAGCTCTAGAGCCGCTTCCTGTTCATGCCATTTCTTGTCGGTAACGCGAACCACCCGGCCGACGCCCATGACCTTAACGTCACTATCATTTTCAGGAAGATGCAGCTCCAGGCCGATGGCTTGACCCACTTGCAGGGGGTGATCGGTGGTGAAACGCAGACCGTTGCCGCTGAGATTGATCATCTGATTCGTCACCCGGGGATGTTCGGGATTTTCCTGGTCAATGATCCAGAACTTCAGATAGACGACCGCGTCGATGCGAAAAAATTCCCGTTGTTGCGGCAGTTCGGAAGTTTGCCTGGGGAGGAGTCGTAGTCGGGTTTCACTTTGAACCAGATCGATTTTGGCTTCAAGGGTAAAGACGGTTCCGGATTTTTCACAGGAAAGGCGGCATGTTCCTAAAAAATCGAGATCCTTGAGTTCCATCTGTTTGGGCAACAGTTCGATGTCAATACCCGAAGGTGAAATGGAAACGATTTTACATTCCATAAAATAGGATGTGGTTGTCGTCGGAATAGCTACCTTCACCTCGGGAAGTTCCCGCATGTATTCCAGCAGTTCATCCATATTCATTTGTTTCTCCCGGCTGCTTACAGAAATCTAAGCTGTTTTCCATTAGCCTCTAATATTTACACCTTTGTCTTTGGTGTGCAACCATTTTGCGGTCAAACATCCCCCGAATCGAGATTCGAGAGATGCCTGGCCGTAAGGTTTGTCAGGGACGGGATAGTAACAGGATCGTGGGCGAAGCCGTGCTTGGGGAGGTCGTTTGGGAAATCTTTCAAGGAGTCGCTGCGGCAATCGGATCCATGAATATCCGGGTCAACAGCAGACGCGTACCTTTTCCCGTAAGCGTTTGCTCTGCTCGGACAGGCAATAGGAGATGATGCGATCTTGGTCGCGAGTCGCGATGTTGACGAACTGAAAGGCTGCTTCGAATTGCCCCGAATGGTCCCGGAATCGGCGAACAACCCGACCGATGCAGGTGATAATGGAGGCCTGAGCATCCGGCAGGATGATTTCAAGCCAGATCTTGTCGCCGGTGCGCAATTCTTTATCCAGGGCGAAACGCATGCCGCCACCGCTGAGGTTGACGTGACAACGTTCGGCCGAGTTGATGTGTCCATCGGCAAGAAAGGACCAGTAACGGAGTCCGATGGTGGTGTCGATGCGGAAAAATTCCCGATCACCATCTAAAAAGTTGGGAATATGTTCGGCAGGTTTGGACTCAAACGCTCTTTTCGCCCAGATCTGTTCCGTTTGTTTTCTCAGCTGTGCAAACATATTTCCCTCCTCTTCAATATGAGCGGTTCAATCGTCGTCCACTGACGGGTTCATTTGATCGGTAGCCGAACAACGCGCCCTGGCTTTCCCGCGATTGCTTGAGCTCGGCCGCCAGAACCGCCTGACGGCTCATAAGCTGCGGCATGATTCGACTGTTTGTTTCAATGACTTCCTCAAGAAGCTGAATTCGGTTCCATATCTGCGGAGCCAGTTTTGAGTCCGCAGGGTTTTGACTCAGCAGGGGCATGAGTTTTTCATCGGTATGGTGACAGCGTTTTTGCAGCTCGATCAGTTCCTGGAAGACGGCAACAGCCTCTTGGCCGGATATGGATCCCAGGCGGCAAGACAGTTGCTGCAGCCGATCACGCAGGGTCCGGTACATTTCAATGGAGGAATCGAGCAATTCGCTTACGGTATTCATAGGGTCCTCAATATTCAACCGAAATGGTTTTGGGTTCCTGTGAGCCGTTTTGCTCGGTCGTTGCCACGGCAGCAGCCGTTTCTTTCCGGTGAATTTCGATGGCTTCGGCCCAGGTTTCCCGCAAGCCCGAAAGAAGTGATAGCACGACCTTGAGCGGTTCCGCTTGATTATTGAAATTGGCCCGGCTCAGGGCTCCGACCATATAGGCATACAGAGCGTCCAGTTCCTCAGATTGATCCCAGCCGGCATTATGGTCGAGGGTATCCGAAAGATGGGTGATGATGGCCACGGCCCGACTGATCGATTCGAGTTTTTTGACCCGATCACCCTTTTCGATTCCTTCCTGCGCCAGGGTGACAAAACGGATGGCACCGTCGTAAAGCATAATCAGGAGGCGTTCGGGGGAAGCGGTGGTTACCTGGGTCTGTTGATAAGGATTGATGGCGCGCTTCATAATTTTCCCCCTTGCTGCTGACGGCTGTTATTTCTGTCCTTGGGTACCTTATCGACCGTGGACGGAAAAAAGTTTAGGGGGAATTCGCAGGCGGGAAATTTGTCGTGCTGGTTTTCGGGGAAAAGAACGTCTTATGTGGCGACCGGAAACTGTTCAGGCCAACCCGATGCAGGTTGGCCTGAGAAGCGAAATTGTTTACTGGAGCGAAGGGACCGGCCGACTACAAAGAAAGGGAAAGGGGACGATAATTGGCCGGCAGTTTGCCTTTTTCGATCTTTTCGGTCTGCGCCGGAGGCGTCTTTTCCTCCTGGTGCTTTTCGGCATGGACTTTATTGATGGCTTCCAGCCAGGTGTCGCGTAATTCGGAAAGCAGTTTTTCAACCATGCCCAACGCTTTTACATCATTTTTCAGGTTGGCCTGGGTCAATTCCCTGATCATAAAGGCGTACAGCCCGTCCAGTTCTTCGGAGCCATCCCAGCCGGCATTATGGTCGAGGGTGTCCGAAAGATAGGAGACGATGGCAACTGCCCTGCTGATGGATTCTCGTTTGCAAGCGGGATCGCCATCTTCAATGGCCAGGCGGGCTCGCCCGGTGAAGCGAATGGCGCCCTCATATAACATGATCAGAATCCGCTCCGGACTGGCGGTTGTTACCTGGGTCTGCTGATACTGATTCATATAGGCATTCATAATTAGTTACTCCATAAATTTTTCAGCATGTCCGACTGTTGGGTCAGAAAGCTGCTGGTTTCGTTCATGCTGCTGACCAAGGCTTCCAGGACGGTAAATTGGGCTCGAATCGCTTTTTCCCGTATTTCGAGACGTTGTTCGATACGATCGATCTGGCTATCGATGGTTTCAATGGTACTATCGGCACGTGCTTTGGCCGTGGCGTAAACCCCATCATAGGAACTGGTCGCATCCAGCAGATAGGATTTGAAGGGTTTCATCACCCCGGCGTTGCTGTCATCCCCGACCAGCAGGGTGGCAACGCTGTCAAAGTCGGAATTTATGGCCGAATCGAGGGCCGAGGTGGCAACGCTCAGGGTGCCGTCCCGATTGGTACTGAGACCCAGGTCGGCCAGGGATTGATAGCTGCCGGCCGTTGCAACCGAGGCGGTCAGCAGGGACTGGAGCTGACGTTTGACGCTGTTGACCGCCGAATCGCCGCGTAACACCAGTCCTCCGGGCAGGTCTTCATCCTCGGCGATAACTGCCTCGTTGTAGCCATCGGCGATAAAGGTCATAACCTCGTTGTAGGCATCGACAAAGGCCAGGATTTTATCTTTGACCCCAGCGGAATCTTCCCCCACGGTTACCGTTACTGCTGTCCGAGGTTCTTCCTGGGCTTGGGTCAGGTTGAGGGTTAGGTTGGGAATGGCATCGGTGATGGTATTGCCATGCCGCCACCATCCAGGTTGTCGGTGAGGGAGAAGGTGGTGGTCACTTCGTCGCCGGTCAGGGCCAGACGGTAGTTATCACCGTCAAACATGACCGTTGCGGTTACGCCGACATAGAGATCATTGATTGCTGCGGCGACGTCTTCCAGCGAATTGTTCTCGGAATCAACGGTGATTTCGTAATCCGTGTCGTTTACCGTCAGGGTCAGTGATCCGGTGGGAAGAATCGATTCGGTTTTGCTGGCATAGGCCTGAAAATACTGTTTGCCGACCTGAGCCAGATCGATGACTTCCACCTGGTAGCTGCCGCTGGCGTCGCTGGTGGCGGTGGCACGGAAATATTCGTCCGTACTGAGGGTCGCTGTACTGGTTCGTACCTGACTGGTGAGGCTCATGTCCGAAACACTGTCGCGGAGTTTCTTCAAGGCGACATCGAGGACTTGGAAGGCATCTGCGCGTTGGGTTTGAGCCGCTTTTTTGGTTTCCAGTCGGGTGACCGGCAAGCGCTCGACCAGCATCAGGTACTCGATGATCGAGCTGGTATCCATGCCTGTGGCCAGACCGCCAAAGGTTATGCCTGCCATGGTTGCCTCCGCCGGGTACAGCTGGTTTAACAAAGTGGAGGACCGGGCGATGGGTTTGTGCACCACCGGTCCTCCGGACATTCCTCTAGTGTTGCGGCCAACTGGTGTGGTCAGCAGCCGCTGAATACATGGAAAGTTCTAAAGCCTACAGCGGGCGGTGTTCGCCCATGTCAGAGCATCAGGTGGTGGTATCGATAATACCGCCGCGCAGATCCTCCAGACGCTTGCTGAGTTTCAGGATCTCTTCGGCCGGAATCTGACGAATCACTTCGCCCGATTCCCGGTCGACCACCTGGGCAACCAGGTCGTTGATCTCCTTGTTTTTCTCGAAGCGTACACTGTAAATTCCATCTTCGGTGAGTTCGTTGATTTTGCTGAGGATCTCCTCCGAAGACACCTGCTTCTGATCCCGCGCCGGTTCATCCATGGCCAGCGAGGATTCGCGCCGCCCTTCCTCAACCTTTTCACCGCCAGTCATTTTGGCCTGGTTGGGGAGCATGGCGCCCGCTGATGTAACAGATCCGATTTCCATAACCGTCCTCCATCCTAAAGGACTTCCTTGGGGGAACTATTCCCCCGTTTTACAGGTTTAGGGGTGGAGGCCGGAGAATCCGGCCTCCACCGTTTGACGTCGGTTCTTACCCGAGGAGGGAAAGAGCCAGTTGCGGCAGCTGGTTGGCCTGGGCCAGAATCGACACACCGGCCTGCTGCAGAATGTTGTTTTTGGTCATCGTCGCGGTTTCCTGCGCGATGTCGGCATCGAGAATCCGTCCGCGGGCTGCTGAGAGGTTTTCGGAAACGCTCTGCAGGTTGGCGATGGTCGACTCGAAGCGGTTCTGTACCGCACCGAGGCTGCCGCGGATGGTATCGATCTGGGCCAGGGCTCCGTCGACCGTTTCAATGGCGCTGTTGGCGCCGGATACGGTGCTGATGTTGATCTGGTTGACGGAAGACAGGGTGCTGCCGTTGGTGGCGTCGGCGGCGCCGGTGAAAAGACCACCAGCCGAATCCGCGATGCTGCTGGTGACGCTGAAGGTATCCGAGGTCGACTGGAAGGTCACGGTGCCACCAACCACGGTCGAATCCGTATCGTTGACCGTGTCGTTGCTGTCGACAAGGGCAACCGGCCCGCCGGAAGCCCCTTGTACGGTCATCCGTACCGGTTCCGTGGAGGTGGCCGTCGAAACGTTGAAGTTTTCGAGCTTGATATCTTCACCGGTGCTGCTGGTGAGGACCAGGCTGTCACCACTGCCCGCGATCTGCGCGGTCAGACCGGTCAGGGAGGTTTTGTTGTTGATGGCCGAAACCAGACCGGACAGGTCGGCAGAGGTTACTGCCGCCGAGATGGAGGCAGCCGTACCATTCTGGCCATAGAGGTCGAAGGTAACGGTGCCGTTGGCGGTCAGGGCGCTGAGGGTGGCGGTGGTCGAAGCTTTACCCGTTACGCCGGTGGTATCGCTTTCAGCATTAATCGCCGTAGCAATGTTCTTGGCGGTGGAGTTGGCGGCGATATCGACGGTGGCCTGAGCCGCGCCCGTGATGGTGAGGGTTTGCTCGGCCACGTTATTGCCGGCCGAGACATCGGTCATGCCGCTTTCACCGGCGGCGACATCAGCAGCCACGGAGAAGATGCTTCCGGAAGAAGCGTCGACACTCGAACTGATGGTGGCGCCGGCATCAAGGGTGATGCTGACGGAACTTGTTTTCACGGCACTGTCGGTGACCGAGCCTTCGGTCACGGTGCTGCCGCCAAAACTCATGCTATCCGATGTGGCGATAACGGCGGCGGAGGTGGCGGTGGTGAGCGGATCGGTGTTCAGGGTCACGGGGGTCCCCGAAACGGTGGACCCGGCGTTTCCGGCGGTGACCACGACGGCCTGGTCAGCACCGGCGCCATCGACAAAATTGTCAACGACCAGGTCGGTGCCGTCCAGCTTGGCGATGACGACATTGCCCGCCCCATCGTCACGGATGGTGTGGGTAGTAGCCAGGGCGGTGGCGCCAAAGGCCGCGGTGAAGGCGGTGGCGGAAGCGGCGTCCGAGGCACCCGTGGTCCAGGTTACGGTGGTGCCATCGATGTCCAGGGAGACCGATTGGCTGGTACCGGCCGTCATGGCCAGCGATACGGTGGCGTTGTCCTGAACCGCGAAGTTCTCCAGACCGATGGTCGCGCCAGCGGTGCTGGTGATGGTCAGGGAATTGCCGCTGCCGCTGAGTGCCAGGTCGCTATCGCCGTTGGCGGTATTGATGTCGCCCATTTCCGTGGTCAATTCGGCCAGGAAATTGGCCTGGGTGGCGGCGGCATCTTCACCGATCTGGAAGCTGACCGCCTGGGACTGGTCATCCACCACCAGGTTGAAGGTAACGGTATCCCCTTCCAGGGCGCCATTGGCGTTGGCGATATTGGAAATATCGAAAATCGCGGCATTGGAGCTTGCGGTAATAGCGGAGATGCCGGAGGTCGTCGCTGCGGGCAGCCCGGCAGCGATGGCGGCGGCGGAACGGTCGTCATTGCCGTCGATGGTGAAAGTGGAAGTGGTGCCATCGGCGTCGGTTACGGTAATTACCTGGTCGGCGATGGCTGCCGTAGCCAGGGTGGTAAAGTCTGCTCCGGTACTTACGGCGGCCATACCCTCACCACTGGTGAGAACGGTGCCGCTGCTGGTGGCTGCATCGATACCCAGATCAGTATTATCGACCGTCAGGCTGTTGATGCCCAAGTCGGTACTGCGGGCGCCACTGACGGAAACCGAGATGGTCTGGTTGGCGTCGGCGCCGATCTGGAAGGATTGGGAAGTAAAGGTGCCGTCCAGCAGTTTGATGCCGTTGAAGCTGGTGGTGTTGGAAATACGGTCGAGCTCGGAGACCAGCTGGTTGACTTCGTCCTGCAGGCTGGCCCGGTCGCTGGCCGAGTTGGTGGCGTTGGCCGATTGCACGGCCAACTCGCGAATGCGCTGCATGATGTTGGTGGTTTCCTGCAGGGCGCCTTCAGCGGTCTGGGCCAGGGAGATGCCGTCGTTGGCGTTCCGGGCGGCCTGATTGAGACCACGGATCTGGGCGGTCATGCGGTCGGAAACCGCCAGGCCGGCAGCGTCGTCCTTGGCGCTGTTGATGCGCAGACCGGACGAGAGACGTTCCATTGCCTGGGCAAGAGTCCCCTGGGATTTGCCGAGGTTACGCTGAGCATTCAGGGACGCCATGTTGGTGTTGATGGAAAGTGCCATGATGATTCCTCCTTGAAAGTAGGTTGTGGGCTTCCGTGCCCTTTGGGGTTGGTGTTGCCTGGTTATGCCGGGGAATTGCTACCGCTTGGTTCACCTCC
>JARRKW010000022.1:0-10314 GCA_037387645.1 Desulfuromonadaceae bacterium | reverse complement strand
CTCCTCCTTGTTTTGCATGATCTTTTTACCGCCGAAACCGGTCGGTTCAGATTTTGAATAAAACTATTGCTTGTTGAATAGTTGATATAAAGAACGGTTGCGAAACAGCCCGGCAGGCGATGCCCTGACAGCGTCAGGGGCGTTGTCTTCCGGGTTGGTTCTGTAGCGAAAATGGAGCAGCGCCAGGGATGGGGCGGTGGAACCGGCACCCGGGCGGCGCTGTTCGGCTTTTGGGAAAAACAGAGTAATAATAAGCGATCTGATGGAGGAAATATAAACATGCGTAGAGTCGTTGTGACGGGTGTCGGCGTAGTTTCCGCCCTGGGCACCGGTACCGAAAAAAACTGGTCTGCTTTGATGGCGGGAACATCCGGAATTGATCGTATCACACGCTTCGACGCGTCGGGACTGCCTTCCCAGATCGCCGGTGAAGTCAAGGATTTCAATCCGGAAGATTTTGTCGATAAAAAAGAAGTCAAGAAGATGGATACCTTCATCCAGTACGCCCTGGCGGCTTCGGAAATGGCCATGCAGGATTCCGGCCTGCAGATTACCGAAGCCAACGCCGAGCGGGTCGGGGTGGTGATCGGCGCCGGCTTAGGTGGTCTGCCGGCCATCGAGAAGTATCACGATGCCTTAAACGCCGGGGGCTACAAGAAGATTACCCCCTTCTTCATTCCCATGCTGATTATCAATCTGGCGCCCGGCCACGTATCCATCCGTTTTGGCGCCAAAGGGCCCAATATTTCCACCGTGACCGCCTGTGCCACCGGCACCCATTCCATTGGCGACGCCTATCACATGATCAAGCGCGGCGATGCCGATGCCATGATCGCCGGCGGTACCGAATCGACCATTACCCCCCTGGCCATCGGCGGCTTCAACGTCATGAAGGCGCTGTCGACCCGCAATGAGACGCCGCAAACTGCCAGCCGCCCCTTTGACAAGAACCGGGATGGTTTCGTCATGGCCGAAGGGGCCGGTATCGTCATCCTGGAAGAATACGAGTCCGCCAAGCAGCGCGGGGCGAAAATCTATGCCGAAGTGGCCGGCTACGGTTTGACCGGCGATGCCCATCATATCACCGCCCCGGCGCCGGATGGGGAAGGCGGAGCCCGTTGCATGAAAATGGCCCTGAAGAATGCCGGGCTCAATCCCGAAGAGGTGGATTACATCAACGCCCACGGCACCTCGACCCACTTCAACGATCTCTATGAAACCATGGCCATCAAGAGCATCTTCGGCGACCACGCCCGCAAGCTCATGGTCAGCTCGACCAAGAGCATGACCGGGCACGCCCTCGGGGCGGCCGGTGGCATCGAGGCGGTCTACTCCCTGTTGGCGATTGACCGGGGCGGAATTCCGCCGACCATCAACTATCAGGAGCCCGATCCCGAGTGCGATCTGGACTATGTGCCCAACGAGGCGCGGCAGGCCAAGATTGAGGTGGCCCTTTCCAACTCCCTCGGTTTCGGCGGCACCAACGGCACCCTCATCTTCAAAAAGGTTTGATGTGCAAGATGTTTGTCATCGGTAGTGATCATGGTGGCCTGGAAGCGAAAGGCGCCATTGCCGCTTATCTGCGGCAGCGTGGGATTGAGGTCGAGGATCTGGGCACCTTCAACGGCGATTCGGTCGATTATCCCGATTACGGGGCCAAGGTAGCGCAGTGGGTATCCGAGGCCAAGGCGGAAAAGGGTATTCTGGTCTGTGGTACCGGCATCGGCATGTCCATTGTCGCCAATAAATTCCCCCGGGTGCGGGCGGCGCTGGTCCATGACGCCTTTACCGCGCAGATGGCCAAGGAGCACAACGACGCCAATATCCTGGTATTGGGCGGTCGCATCAACGATGCGGAAACGGCCTGTTCCCTGGTTGGCATCTGGCTCGACGCGACGTTTGCAGGGGGACGACATCAGGGTCGCCTGGATAAAATCGCGCAGGTCGAGGCGGCGGTGCGAAAGGGTTGACGACCGACGGTTCAGAGTTGAATGGGCAGACCGCCGGGTCTGCCCATTCCTTTTCCAACGAGTAGCATAGTGTAAACGGAACATATCCGTAGCGGAGGCTTAAATACCATGTCCGAAATGCTTGCCGGGTTTGATGCTGAGATTGCTGACGTTATCCGTCACGAAACCGAACGCCAGGAATACAACCTCGAATTCATTGCTTCGGAAAACTTTGTCAGTGAGCGGGTGCTGGAGGCGCAGGGATCGGTTCTGACCAACAAATACGCCGAAGGCTATCCGGCCAAACGCTATTACGGCGGTTGTGAATGTGTCGATGTGGCGGAACAGCTGGCCATCGATCGAGCCAAAGCGTTGTTCGGCGCCGAACATGCCAATGTCCAGCCCCATTCCGGCTCCCAGGCCAACATGGCGGTCTATTTCGCCACCTGCGAGCCCGGGGATACGGTGCTCGGCATGAACCTGGCCCATGGCGGTCATCTGACCCACGGCTCGCCGGTCAACTTTTCCGGCAAGCTGTTCAATATCGTTCCCTATGGGGTGAAAAAAGAGACCGGCCGCATCGATTATGACGAGGTGGAACGGCTGGCGCTGCAACACAAGCCGAAGCTCATCGTGGTTGGCGCCAGCGCCTATCCCCGGGCCATTGATTTCGAAGCCTTCCGGCAGGTGGCCGATAAGATCGGGGCTCTGGTCATGGTGGACATGGCCCATATCGCCGGTCTGGTGGCGGCGGGGGAACATGCCAATCCGGTGCCCCATGCCGAATTCGTCACCACCACCACCCATAAGACCCTGCGTGGTCCCCGCGGCGGCATGATCCTCTGTCAGGAGGAGTATGCCAAAGTCCTCAACAGCAATATCTTCCCCGGGATTCAGGGGGGACCGCTGATGCATGTCATCGCCGCCAAGGCGGTGGCCTTCAAGGAAGCCCTCAGCCCGGATTTTAAGAGCTATGCCGCCCAGGTGGTGAAAAATGCCAAGGCCCTGGCCGATGGCTTGCTCAACCGGGGCTTCAATCTGGTTTCCGGCGGCACCGACAACCACCTCATGCTGGTCGATCTGAGCGGTACCGAGATCACCGGCAAGGTGGCCGAGGCGACCCTGGAAGCGGCCGGCATCACGGTGAACAAGAACGCGGTGCCCTTCGATACCCGCTCGCCTTTCGTTACCAGCGGTTTCCGAATCGGCACCCCGGCGACCACCACCCGTGGCCTGCAGGAAGGGGAAATGGAACAGGTCGCCGAATGGATCGACCGGGCGCTGAAAAACATCGGCAATGAGGCGGCCTTGGCGGCCATTCGCAACGAGGTCAAGGAACTCTGCCAGCAGTTTCCCCTTTACGCCCATCGCCTGGTATAGATGAAGCGGCCGTCCTGGGACGAATATTTCATGGAAATTGCCCACCTGGTGGCCAGACGCTCGACCTGTCTGCGCCGCCGGGTGGGTGCCGTGATGGTGAAGGATAAAAACATCCTGGCCACCGGCTACAACGGCACTCCGGCCGGCATCCGCCACTGCGAGGAGATCGGTTGCCTGCGCCAGCTGCATAATGTGCCTTCCGGGCAACGCCATGAACTCTGTCGCGGCCTGCATGCCGAACAGAACGCCATCATCCAGGCCGCCAAGCACGGCTGCAATATCGCCGGAGCCACCCTCTACTGTACCAATTCGCCCTGCATCATCTGTTCGAAAATGCTCATCCACGCCGGCATCCAGCGGATCATCTATGAAGAGGGCTATGCCGATGAGCTGTCCCTGGAGATGCTGGAGGAATCCGGCGTTGAGGTGCTGCAGTTTGACCAGGTCGTTGCCAGGGCCAAGGGAGAACAGCCATGAAATGTCCCTTCTGCGGATTTCAGGATACCCGGGTGGTCGATTCCCGGCTAGGCAAGGAAGGCAACAACATCCGTCGGCGCCGGGAATGCGCCTCCTGCGAAAAACGTTTCACCACCTACGAACGGGTGGAGGAAACCCTGCCCCTGGTCATCAAAAAGGATGGCCGGCGTGAACCCTTCGATCGCAGCAAGATTTTCTCCGGCATGCAGCGGGCCTGCGAAAAACGGCCGGTTTCCATTGCCACCATCGAAAAGGAAATCGATCGGCTGGAATTGACCTTTCAGGAATGCGGGGAAAAGGAAATCGAGTCCAGCCGTATCGGCGAAGCGGTCATGTCCGCTCTGCAGTCCCTCGACGAGGTGGCCTATGTGCGTTTCGCTTCGGTGTATCGCCAGTTCCGTGATATCAACGAGTTCATGGCCGAACTGACCGACATTCTTGCCAAAGGCGGGGGGAAGCCGCAAAGCTAGGTGTGCGGGCTCGCCGCAGTCTTTCTCTGTTACCGATTATGCATCTGTTGAGGGCGTCATGACGACAATGGCCGGATACATGGAACGGGCTCTGGCGCTGGCCCGCCAAGCCGAGGGGCGGACCCGGCCCAATCCCGCCGTCGGCGCGGTCATTGTGGCTGCGGGGCAAATTGTCGGCGAGGGGTTTCATCCCGCCGCCGGGCAGCCCCATGCCGAGATTTTCGCCCTGCGTCAGGCCGGTGAGCAGGCGACCGGCGCCGATCTCTATGTGACCCTGGAACCCTGCAGTCATCAGGGGCGGACCGGGCCCTGCGCCGACGCCATCATCGCCGCCGGCATCGCCCGGGTTTTTGTCGGTACCCTCGACCCCAATCCGCAGGTGGCCGGCCGGGGGATCGAGCGCCTGCGCCAGGCCGGTATTGCCGTGCAGGTCGGTGTCAACGAGGCCGATTGCCGGCGCCTGATCGCTCCCTTCGCCAAACACATCACCTCCGGCCTGCCCCTGGTCACCCTGAAAACGGCCGTGACCCTGGACGGCAAAACCGCTACGGTCAGCGGCGATTCCCGCTGGATTTCCGGCGAGGCCAGCCGGCTGCAGGTCCATCGGTTGCGGGACAAGGTTGACGCCATCATGGTGGGCAGTGGTACCCTGTTGCGGGATGATCCGCAGCTCACCACCCGTCTGCCCGAAGGCGGCCGCAATCCCTTGCGGGTGATCATCGACTCGCAACTGCGCATTCCCCTGTCGGCCAAGGTGTTGCAGGATCTGAATTCCGCCCCGACCCTCATCGCCACCAGCAGTCGGGGCGACGCGGGCAAAGGGGAGGACCTGCGCCGTCTGGGGGCCGAGCTGCTGGTGCTCGATGGCGCCGAGGGGCGGGTTGACCTAGCGGCGCTGCTGCAACAGTTGGGACAGAGGGGGGTGCAGCACCTGCTTCTGGAAGGGGGCAGCGGCCTGAATCAGGCCATGCTGGAGGCCGGGCTCATCGATCGCCTGATGCTGTTTATCGCCCCGAAAATCGTCGGCGGAGGCGATGGCTTCGGCATCTTTGCCGGCTGTGGGGTGACCCGCCTGGCTGATGCTCTGCAGCTGACCGACCTGCGGTACAGTCGCTTTGACGACGACATCCTGATAGAAGGGGAGGTGGTTCCATGTTCACCGGCCTGATCGAAGATGTGGGAACGGTTCGCGAACTGAGCCGCAGTGCCGACAGCGTCCGGCTGCGCATTGCCACCGGCATTCCCATGCAGGAGCTGGTTATGGGGGAGAGTATCGCCGTCAACGGCATCTGCCTCACCGTGGTCGCCTTCGGCGACGGCCAGTTCAGCGCCGATGTCTCCC
This sequence comes from Desulfuromonadaceae bacterium, assembly GCA_037387645.1. GTDB lineage: Bacteria > Desulfobacterota > Desulfuromonadia > Desulfuromonadales > Trichloromonadaceae > Trichloromonas. Next base: position 4,696 of record JARRKW010000022.1, on the reverse strand, counting down.
CCGAGACGGTCGGCCGCACCACCCTGGCCACCCTGAGATCCGGCAGTCGGGTCAATCTGGAACGAGCCCTGTGCCTGGGCGGGCGCCTCGGCGGGCATCTGGTCAGCGGTCATGTGGATGCCGTCGCCACCATAACCAGCCGGGAGCGGGATGGCAATGCCATTCGTTTCACCTTCCGTTTGCCGGCCGAGGTCAACCGCTATGTGGTGGAAAAGGGGTCGGTGGCCATTGACGGCATCAGCCTGACCGTCAATGCCGTCAGCGAGGAGACCTTTTCCGTGGCGATTATCCCCCACACCCTGGCCGAGACGACCCTGCAGGAACGGGCGGTCGGGGACCAGGTCAATATCGAGACGGACATTATCGGCAAATATGTCGAGCGCCTGCTGGGCCGGGGGAACTCGGAGGAAGGCCGCTCCCCGCTCGACCTTGAATTCCTTGCCAAGCATGGATTTCTGTGACATATTAGCGAGCTGCATAGAGGAGGCGAACGATGCCCATTGATAAGATAGAAGCCGCCCTGGACGACATCCGCAAGGGCAAAATGGTAATTCTGGTGGACGATGAGGATCGCGAGAACGAAGGCGATCTGACCATGGCCTCCGAGCTGGTAACCCCCGACGCCATCAACTTCATGGCTCGGGAGGGACGCGGCCTGATCTGTCTGTCGATGACCGAGGATCGCGCCGATTATCTCGACCTGCCCCTGATGGTGCGGGAAAACTCCTCCTCCTTCGGCACCGCTTTCACCATTTCCATTGAAGCCCGGCGGGGGGTGACCACCGGGATTTCCGCCGCCGATCGGGCGCACACCATTCGGGTGGCGATTGCCGACGACAGTACCGCCCGGGATCTGGCCCGGCCCGGCCATGTCTTTCCCTTGCGGGCGAAAAAGGGGGGCGTGCTGGTGCGTGCCGGTCAGACCGAAGGTTCCGTTGACCTGGCTCGCCTGGCCGGACTCAAGCCGTCCGGTGTGATTTGCGAAATCATGAACGATGACGGTACCATGGCCCGCATGCCCGAGTTGAAGAAGTTTGCCCAGAAGCATGACCTGAAGATTATCTCCATTGCCGATCTGGTTTCCTATCGCATGCGCAAGGAGCTGCTGGTGCGTCGGGCGGCCGAAACATTGCTGCCGACCCCCTACGGGGGTAATTTTTCCGCTATCGCCTTCGAAAACGATGTGGACGATTCGCAGCATCTGGCCCTGGTCAAGGGGACCATCGATCCGGAAAAACCGGTGCTGGTGCGGGTTCATTCCGAATGCCTCACCGGTGACGTGTTCGGTTCCCGGCGCTGCGACTGCGGCGACCAACTGCATGCCGCCATGGCCCAGATCGAAAAGGAAGATTGCGGCGTGGTGCTCTACATGCGGCAGGAAGGGCGGGGCATCGGTCTGATCAACAAACTCAAGGCCTATGCCCTGCAGGATCAGGGGCATGATACCGTGGAAGCCAACGAGGCCCTGGGGTTCAAGGCCGACCTGCGTGATTATGGTATCGGGGCGCAGATTCTGGCCGAGCTGGGGCTCCGCAAGATCCGGTTGATGACCAATAATCCGAAAAAAATTATCGGCCTGGAAGGCTATGGTCTGGAGATTGTGGAACGGGTTCCCATTCAGATGACCGCCCATGAAGGCAACAAGCGCTATCTGAACACCAAACGGGAAAAGCTGGGGCACCTGCTGGAAAATCTCTGAGCAAGGCGCGATGGGCCGTCTCCGGAGGCCCAACCCTTTGGGTCGCCAGTTCCCGGAGGGCCACAGACAAAGCCACAAGATTTTCGGAGCCATGGGGCAAGGCTTGCTCGCTCGGAGCAGCCGGCGGCAAAGGTTTCATTGCAGCGCTGGATCGTTCTCTGTGCCTCCGCGCCTCTGTGGCAAAACCGCCGTTAAAGGATGAATCATGAGCAAAATTATTGAAGGAAATCTGGATGCCGCCGGTCTCAAGGTGGGCCTGGTGGTGAGCCGTTTCAACAGTTTTATCTGCGATCGCCTGGTGGAAGGAGCCGTTGATGCCCTGGTCCGGCATGGCGCCGATGCCGATGCCATCGTTATCGCCAAGGTTCCCGGTGCTTTCGAGATTCCCATGACCGCCAAGCGCATGGCTGCCTCCGGGAAATACGACGCCCTGGTCTGCCTGGGCGCGGTGATTCGCGGTTCCACCCCCCATTTTGACTACGTCAGCGCCGAGGTTTCCAAAGGGGTGGCTTCGGTCAGCCTGGAATCGGGGGTGCCGGTGGCTTTCGGGGTGTTGACCACCGACAACATTGAGCAGGCCATCGAGCGGGCCGGCACCAAGGCCGGCAACAAAGGCTCCGAGGCTGCCGTGACCGCCATTGAGATGGTAAATCTTTACAGAAAGTTATAGAAGTACATGGGAAAAGGGATGGAAGGGGCGCGAGCTGGCGCTGAAAATCATCTACAGCCTGCAGGACCAGGACAGTTCCATCGATGAGGTGTTGGCCGATTTCTGGGCCAACTTTCATTTTCGTGACGATGTCCTCGGCGATTCCCTCGACGAGGTCCAGGTCCCGGTTCCCCCGGAGATTCGGGAATTTGCCGAAGGGTTGGTACGGGGCGTTTCCGATCACCTGGAGCGCATCGACCAGATGCTCGCCGAGCTTTCCACCAACTGGGCCCTCGACCGCATGGCCCGGGTCGACCTTTCTCTGCTGCGCCTGGCGGCCTACGAGCTCCTTTGCCGCCCCGATGTACCCACCAGTGTCGTGCTCAACGAAGCCATCGAGATCGGCAAGGTTTTCGGCACCAAGGAGACCCCCTCTTTTATCAACGGGGTGCTGGACAAACTGTCCCGCCATTGTCGTCAGTCGGACCATGGGCGCTCTTCAGGTTCTTAACCGGCAGGCCGATCGTCTGGAGGGCGAGGTGGTGGCGGCCCTCTTTTTCGAGGACGTTCGGCCCCTGGCCGGACCCGCGGGACTGCTCGACTGGCGTCTTAACGGTCGTTTGACCGAGTTGCTGCTGCGGCAGGAGGTGAGCGGCCGCCGGGGGGAACAGGTGCTGGTGGCCAACAACGGCAAACTGGCCGCCGACTGGATCCTGTTTTTCGGTGGCGGTTGCCGGCGGGAGCTGAACGCCGAAGACTACGGTGAACTGTTGCGACAGTTGCTCGGGGTTTGCCGTGCGGCCGGTTTCGCGTTCATTTCGCTCTGTCTTCCGCTTGTGCCGGGCATGGATCGAAAACTGCCGGAGCGGGAACTTGAGCGGGTGCTGGCGGAGTTTCCCGACAGCGCTGTCGAATGTCGCTTGACCCTGGACCCGGAGTTGGTCGTCGTTTCCTAACCCGGTCTGCTGTCGGGACCCATAAAATTACATCATCCGTTTCATTGACGAGGATTCCATGAAAGAAATCAAGGTAGGTCTGCTCGGTTTCGGGACTATCGGCACGGGCGTAGTCAAGGTGTTGCAGCAAAACGCCGCTCTCATCGAGGATCGCCTCGGCGCGCGCCTGACCTTGACGCGCATCGCCGATCTCGATATCACCACGGATCGTGGAGTGACGGTTGATCCCGCCCTGCTGACCACGGATGCCGACGCGGTGCTCAGCGCCCCCGATATCGATCTGGTCATTGAGCTCATCGGCGGCTATGAACCGGCCCGCAGCTTTGTGCTGAAGGCCATTGCCCAGGGGAAGCACGTGGTGACCGCCAACAAGGCCCTGCTGGCCCTGCACGGTGAGGAGATTCTGACGGCCGCCCAACAACAGGGAGTGGATGTCTATTACGAAGCGGCCGTGGGTGGTGGTATTCCCATCATTTCCGCCATTCGGGAAAACCTCTGCGCCAATCGCATTAATGGTGTCTTCGGTATCCTCAACGGCACCTGCAACTACATCCTCTCGCGCATGACCAACGAGGGGGATGATTACGCAGCCGTGCTCAAGGATGCTCAGGACCTGGGCTATGCCGAGGCCGATCCGACCTTCGATGTGGAAGGCGTCGACACCGCCCACAAACTGGCCATTCTGATTGCCCTCTGTTTTGGCACCCGGGTTCGGTTTGAGGATATCTATACCGAGGGCATCAGCAACATTTCCGCTCTCGATATTCAGTTCGCCAGCCAGTTCGGGCTGCGCATCAAACTGCTGGCTATTGGCAAACACGAGAACGGCCAGATCGAGGCGCGGGTCCATCCCACCATGATCCCGGTCAACCTGCCGCTGGCGGATGTGCACGGGGCGTTCAACGCCGTGCGGCTGGTGGGGGATTTCCTTGGTCCCGCCATGCTCTATGGTTTGGGCGCCGGCATGGAAGCCACCGCCAGCGCGGTCATGGGGGATTGCATGGCCATTGCCCGCAATATGCTGGGCGGCTGCGCCGGCCGAACCCCGGCTCTGGGGTATATGCCCGCGGCCATCGGCAATCTGACCATCAAGCCCATGGATGATATTGTCAGCCATTATTACCTGCGTTTTGCCGCCGACGACAAGCCCGGGGTGCTGGCCAAGATCGCCGGGATTCTGGGCAACCACGACATCAGCATTACCTCCATGATCCAGCCCGAGCGGCAGATCGGGGGGGCGGTGCCCATCGTCATGATGACCAACGAGGCGAAGGAAGCCAATCTGCGCCAGGCCCTGGCCGAGATCGATGCCCTGCCGGTGATCGAGGATCAAAGCCGGTTCATCCGCATCGAAAACGAACTGGCCTGATCGTTTGCCGGCCAGCACCAACG
>JARRKW010000021.1:0-8123 GCA_037387645.1 Desulfuromonadaceae bacterium | reverse complement strand
GGGCCTGATTGACCTGGCGGATCAGTTCCGGCGAATCGCGGCGGGCGGCGATGCCCACCGCTTCCCGATAGAGCAAGGGCCCCAGCGGAACGATGTCGCCGGCCGCCCCTTTCTGAAGGTAGAAGCCGCCGACAATGCGATCGGAAACGAAGGCATCGATCTTGTCGGTATTCATGGCTGCGACGATTTCCGCTTCGCTGCCGAAGGTGAGCAGCGTTGTCTGGGGAAAGTTCCGGGGGTGCTTGCTGATGTAATGGGCGTAGGTGGAGTCCTCGGTAACCCCGATGCGGCTGCCGCGCAGATCGGGGAGATCGCTCCGGGCGAACACCTGGGCGCCGCTGACGTAGTAAGGCAGGCTGAAGTACATTGTTTCCAGCCGTTGCGGGGTGATGGCCATGGAGCCGCAGATCAGATCAAACTTGCCGGCCTGCAGACCGGCCTGAATGCCGGCCCAGTCGGTTTGGATCAGAACGGGCCGATAGCCCATCTGCCGAGCCAGTTCTCGCGCCATGTCCGCGTCCAGCCCGACCAGATTCCCCTGCCGATCGGTGGTGGAAAAGGGTTGAAAAGCACCGGACATGGCCAGCCGCAATGGGGGGTTCCGGGGTGGAGAGGATTCGGCCCGGGGTGGAGCGGGACAAACCGAAAGTAGCAGGAACAGGAAAAGCAGCAGATATTTTCGCAGCATGAACATATTGGCAGATTCCTGACGTTTAGGGTTCAACCCTAGCAGAATAATCATGGGATGACAAATCGGGGAAATTGGAGTGATAAATCGAGGGCGGAAGACCGGATGTCTTTGACTGCGGTGACCGGGTATTGAGATGTGGGAGTGGCTTCAGCCGCGATTTTCGTCCGGAAGAAGAGCAAATTGACCAGAGCCTGTTAAACTTCCAGAAATTTTATGCACGCAGGAGGTGACCATGGAAAACTGGCAACAGTATCTGAATGGCGATCAGATGCAGCAGGTATTGGATTGGCTCACATTTTACGGCTTGCGCCTGTTGGGCGCGCTGGCGATTCTGCTGTTGGGGAAATGGCTGGCCCGCTTTTTAACCGGTATGCTGCGGCGGCTCATGATTACCCGGCGGGTGGAATCGACCCTGATTTCCTTCAGCTGCAATATGGTGTATGCGACCCTGATCACCTTCGTGGTTATTGCCGCCATCAACCAGCTCGGTGTGCAGACCACCTCCTTCATCGCCGTTCTGGGTGCCGCCGGTCTGGCCATTGGTCTGGCCTTGCAGGGGTCGCTGGCCAACTTTGCCGCCGGGGTGATGATTCTGCTGTTCAAGCCCTTCAAGGTCAACGATTTCATCGAGGCGGGCGGGGTGCTCGGCATCGTCGAGGATCTGCATATTTTCACCACCCAGATTCGCACCGCCGATAACAAAACCATCTTCGTTCCCAACGGCAAACTGGCGGGGGACAACATTATCAATTATTCGCAAAAACCGAACCGGCGCATCGATCTGGTCATCGGCGTGGCTTATGATGCCGATCTGCGCCGTACCAAGGAGGTGCTGCTTGACATCATTCGCCAGGATCAGCGTATTCTTGGCGATCCAGCTCCGCTGGTGGCGGTTCTGGAGCTGGCTGACAGCAGTGTCAATCTGGTGGTGCGGCCCTGGGTCAAAACTGCCCAATACTGGGATGTCTATTTCGATCTGGTCGAAGCGATCAAGGCGCGCCTCGATCAGGAAGGGATTGGTATCCCCTTCCCGCAACGGGATGTTCATCTTTTTCAGAAAACCGCCTGAATTTCAGTGTTTTCTTCCTTTTTTAACCCGCCAGGATAGCGGTCAGATTCGGCAGTAACAGGTGGTCTTCTTCCGGTAGGACGGTTCGTAGATCGAGCAGCAGACGGTCGTCACGGCAGCGACCGATAATGGCGGGGTTGCTGTGGCGGAGAGCGAGAGCCAGGCTGTCGACGGTCATATCTCGTGGTGACAGGGCTATAGCGAAACCGGGTAATTCGGTGAGCGGAAGGGCGCCCCCACCGACAGCCGAGGTTTCGGTTACAACCTCGATCTGGGCTCGGTCACCCAGGTCGTGGCGCAATTTTTCGGCCAGATCCGTACTGCGTCTCTGCAGTTCTTCCGACGACATACTGAGCATGCGAAGCACCGGGATTTTTGTAATGGCCTGTTCCCGGTCGAGATAGAGAGCCAGGGTTGCTTCCAGTGCTGCCAGGGACAGTTTGTCAATGCGCAGGGCGCGGGCCATGGGATGGTGACGGATTTTATCGATGGCGGTACGTCGACCGACGATCAGGCCGGCCTGCGGGCCGCCGAGCAGTTTGTCGCCGCTGAAGGTGACCACATCGATGCCAGCCTCTACAGCTTCCCGCACCGTCGGTTCCCGGGGGAGGCCGTAGGCAGAAAGATCCAGCAGCATGCCGCTGCCGAGATCTTCCATGACCGGAATGCCGTGGCGTTGGGCCAGTTCAACCAATTCCGGTGCCGGTACCTCCTGGGTGAATCCCACGATGCGATAGTTGCTGGTATGAACTTTGAGCAGCAGTCCGGTCTGCTCGCTGACGGCACCGGTGTAATCCCGCAGGTGGGTCTTGTTGGTGGTGCCGACTTCCTTCAGGATCACGCCACCGCTGGCCATCACGTCGGGGATGCGAAAAGCCCCGCCGATTTCGATCATTTCTCCACGAGAGACAATCGCCTCTTTCCCTTTGGCCAGGGCGGTCAGGGCCAACAGGACCGCACCGGCGTTGTTGTTGACCACCGCGGCCGCTTCTGCCCCGGTGAGACGGCAGAGCAGTTGTTCCACATGGCTATAACGGTGACCCCGTTGGCCGGAATCGAGGTCGAATTCGAGGTTCGAATAGGATCGGCTGACTCTGTCAATGGCGCTCAAGGCCTCCTGGCACAAAGGGGCCCGGCCGAGATTGGTGTGCAACAGGGTACCGGTGGCATTGATGACCCGGCGTAGCGATGGGGCCATTTTCCCCTCGGTCCGTTGCCGTGCTTCTTCACCAATGGCTTCCGGTGACAGATCGAGATTTTCTGCTCCAGCCAGAATCGCTTCCCGTCGGCCGGACAGGACTTCCTGTATCGCTTCCAGCAGCAGCACATGGGGACAGGTCCGGGCGAAGGCGACCAGACCGGGTAGATTCAGCACTCGGTCGACGGCGGGAATTTGCCGCAGCAGGGTTTGTTTGTTGCTCATAGGCAGATGCCTTTCGGAGCCGGAAGAAGCCTTCCCGGTTGTTGGCAAAAGGATAACCTGTTTCGGATCAGTGCCACAGCTTTACATAAAGAAAACCGCCCGTCATCAGTACAAAAAAAGCCAGTCCTGACCAGCTAAGAACGGTCAACAACAGGCCTGGTCGATGTTCTGCAGGAACATTTTTGCCGCGCATGACCTTGAAATTGATATAGGCCAGAACCGGGGAGGTGACAAAGGAGATCATGGCGGCGAAGGCCAGCAGTTGCAGCAGATTTTTGACGAAAAAGAACACAATAACGCCGGCACTGAGAACGGAAAAGATCACCCAGCCCTGATGGATCTGGCGGAAGCGTTGCGGTGAGCCGTGGCCGATCAGGGTGCAGCAGGCCGCCAGGGAACGGGGATAGCCGTCGATGCAGGTCACCGAGGTACTGAACATGGTGCAGAAGGCGGCGGAGAGAATCAGCGGCCGGGACCATTCGCCGATATTGGCGGAATAGAGGGAGACCAGCTGCTTGGAGAAGGCGATGCCGCTGGCGGAGAAGGCTTCACCGGAGCCGAACATGATCAGTTTGCCCAGAGCGACGAAAACCAGGGCCAGCACCACGGCCATGATGTAGCCGAGATAGAAATCGATGGAGGTTTCCCGCGGCGTGGCAAAATGGCCGGTCTGTTCCTGGCGGCTGAACATCCAGAGGGAGGACCAGGCCGACAGGTCGACCGGGGCCGGCATCCAGCCGAGCAGACTGATGAGAAAGGCGAAGGAACCCCAGGTCCAGGGGCTGGGACCGACGAAATCTGTGGCCACCGGTCCTTTGGACAAGGCCAGAGCGACGGCGACGCAGGTGGTCAGGGCCAGAATGATGACCACGATCTTGGAGATGGAGTCGAGCAGCTTGTAGTGGCCCAGCAGGATGATCACCATGCAGATGAAAAGCACGATGACGGTCAGGGTGCGGACATCCAGACCGCCCAGGCCGTAACCGGCCAACAGGGCGCCACTGAGCATGGAGACGCCGGCGATATTGATGGCGCCGGTGAGGATGTTGACCAGCAGGAAAATATAGACATACCCCGTCCCCTGTCGGTAATAGCCGGCCAGCAGGCTTTCCCCGGTGGCGGCGGTGTAGCGCTGGCCGTAGAGAAAAAAGGGATATTTGAAGAGATTGGCCAGCAGAATCAGCCCGACCAGACTCCAGCCGTATTCGGCGCCGGCCCGGGTCGACCAGACCAGATGGGAACCGCCGACGGCGGCACAGGCCACCAGAATGCCCGGTCCGATGGCCTTCCACAGGTTGGTTCTGCTGTTTTCGGTGGTTGGTTCAGTTGCATGATTAGACGCCATGGTCCTGTTATTCCTCCTTTTGACAATGGCGCCAATATAATATGCTTTGCCGCCGAGGACAATCCTTTGTCTTTGGCCGCCGGTCGACAGGCTGTTTCTCCCCGGAAGTCGTTTTTTCCCCTATGTCCGTTTCAAAAAAACCGGCGGATGTCCTCTGTTGGGTCGGTCAAAATACCCATCCGCCGCCGGATCCTGCCGGGGAGGGGAAACCATGTCTGTTAAAAAAGCCCCAGAGGGGGGAAAGTTTTTTATTTTTTAACGGCTTGTCTGTTGCTTTGCAAAAATTCTGCTATGCTCTTGTTAAAGAACCTATTGTAATGAATTTTTGTGGACAAATCCCTTCAAAATCAGCCGTTTAAGTGGATTGATGTTGGCGCTTGCGGGTTGTCGGCGCGGTATAAATCCTTGACCCGTTATTTCATTAAAAAACGATCCTGATTCGGACTGCTTCGGTTGCCGGTGCGATGTCGAGCGGTCCACTATTTCCGGTCTGCGCCCCGGAGTGAAAGCTGTTTCTTCATTTTCTGCAGTTTGATGATTATTGCCCGGTGAAGTGATGGAAAATTCATTTTCTTGCCCTGGAACCCAACCCGGGGGGGAGTGAAAGGAGGCCCATCATGAAAGACATGAAGATCGGTATCAAGTTGCTGCTCAGTTTCCTGTTGCTCGGTATTGTGCCGCTGGCCGTGGTGGGGGGGATGGTGCTGTCCGAAACCAGTGCGGCCCTTTCGACCCAGGCTTTTCAGAAACTGGAGTGTGTCCGGGAAATCAAGAAGAACCAGATCGAAAAATTTTTCGCCGAACGCCGGGGGGATATGGGGGTCCTGGTGGCCACCGTCGGGACCCTGCGGCGGGAAGCCTTCGCCAAGCTCTCGGCGATTCAAGAGGCGAAAAAACACGATCTCGAAAATTATCTGGCGATGATGCAAAACGGCCTGGGTCTGCTCAAAAACAACCCTTCCGTGGCCGAGGCCATATTGCAGTTTGAAAATGCCTTTAGGGCGGAACGGGGGACCGGTGGTCCCCGCTGGAATGGGGTGGCCCGGGAGTATGCCGGTCTGTTTGGCGATGCGAAGGAAGATTTCGGTTATTACGATGTTTTTCTTATGAGCGTCGAAGGGGCCGTGGTCTATACCGTGGCCCGGGAAGGGGATCTGGGGGCCGACCTGCGCGGCGGCAAGTTGAAGGATTCCGGTCTGGCTCGGGCTTTCCGCGGAGCGCTGCAGGGTTCTCTGGCTTTCGATGATTTCAAACCCTATGCTCCCAGCAACGACGAGCCGGCCGCCTTTCTGGCCGGTCCGGTAAAGAAAAACGGCAAGCTGATCGGGGTGGTCGCCATCCAGATGCCCCTCGATGCCGTCAATGAAATCATGCTGCAACGCGCCGGCCTGGGGAAAACCGGGGAAACCTATCTGGTCGGACCGGACGGCCTGATGCGTTCCGATTCCTACCTTGACCCGAATGGTCACAGTTTTCAGTCCTCCTTCAGCAATAACACCCGGGTGGATACCGCGGCGGTCCGCAGTGCCCAGGCCGGCAACAGTGGCGAAGCGGTGATCAGTGATTATCGAGGGAATCCGGTTCTGTCCAGTTGGGACGCCATCGATGTGTTCGGCACCCGCTGGGCCATGATCAGTGAGGTTGACGTCGCCGAGGCGTTCAGCCCGGTGGATGCCAACGGCAGAGAGTTTTTTGCCGAATATGTCGATCTGTACGGCTATTACGATCTGTTTCTCATCAATCCGGATGGCTATGTCTTTTATACGGTGGCCAAGGAGCCGGATTTTCAGACCAATCTGGTCGATGGCACCTATGCCGATTCCGGCCTGGGGCGGTTGACCCGACGGGTTCTGCAAAACAAGGAGTACGGCCTGGCCGATTTTGCTCCCTATGCCCCGAGCAACGACGAACCGGCTGCCTTTATCGCCCAGCCGGTGCTGCAGAACGAGCAGGTTGAAATCGTCGTTGCCCTGCAGCTGTCCCTCGATGCCATCAACGCCATTATGACGGAACGCACCGGCATGGGAAAAACGGGTGAGACCTATCTGGTCGGTACCGACAAGCTCATGCGTTCCGACTCCTTTCTCGATCCGAAGAATCATACCGTCAAGGCATCTTTCGCCCAGCCGGATCTCGGCAAGGTCGATACCGAGGCGTCCCGCGCGGCCCTGGCGGGTGAAACCGGCAGTAAAATTGTTATTGACTATAATGGTAATCCGGTCCTTTCCGCCTTTGTTCCGGTCAAGGTCGGGGATCTGCACTGGTCACTGCTGGCCGAAATTGACAAAGCCGAGGCCTTTGCCACCGTCGGCTCCATTCGGTTGAAGTTGCTGCTGGTCGGCTTGCTTGCCGCTGCCGCCATTGTGGTCATTGCGTTGTTCCTTTCCCGGGGCATCACCCGGCCGATTACCGCGACCCTCCATATGGTGGATCAGCTCAATCAGGGCAACCTGGATATTCGCCTGCATATGAACCGGGGGGACGAAGTAGGTCAGATGGCCAGGGCCCTGGATGGATTCGCCGACAACATGAAGGATGAAGTGCTGGCCGCTTTCGAGGCCCTGGCTGAAGGGAATCTGACCTTCGAGGCCCATGGGGTTATCCGACATCCGCTGGCCCGGGCCAACGCCGCCCTCAACGAGGTTATGGGCATGATTCGGACGGCCGGGGAGCAGATCGCCGCGGGCAGCGGCCAGGTTTCCGATTCCAGCCAAGCCCTGTCCCAGGGCGCCACCGAACAGGCCAGCAGTCTGGAAGAGATCAGTGCCTCTCTTAACCAGACCACGGCGCAAATCCAGGCCAATGCCAAAAATGCCGGCCAGGCTCGCGATCTATCCGAACGGGCGCAACAGGCGGCGGAGACGGGTGGCCGGCAGATGGAGCAGATGGTGGTGGCCATGAGCGAGATCAATGAATCAGGTAAAAATATCAGCAAAATTATCAAGACCATCGATGAAATCGCCTTCCAGACCAACCTGTTGGCCCTCAATGCGGCAGTGGAGGCCGCCCGTGCCGGTCAGCACGGCAAGGGTTTTGCCGTTGTTGCCGAAGAGGTGCGCAGTCTGGCCGACCGCAGTGCCAAGGCGGCGGCGGAAACCGCTGAAATGATCCGGGGGTCGGTTGCGAGAACCGAAAACGGCAGTGCCATTGCCGACAGTACGGCCAAATCGTTTCAGGAAATCGCCACGGAAATTTCCAAGGTCACCAGTCTGGTCAGCGAAATTGCCGCCGCCTGCAGTGAACAGGCACAGGGGATTACCCTGATCAACCAGGGGCTTGGTCAGATCGATCAGGTGACCCAGCAGAATACCGCCACCGCCGAGGAAAGTGCCGCCGCTTCCGAACAACTGAACAGTCAGGCGGAGCAGTTGCGGTTCATGCTCAGGCGTTTCAAGTTGGCCGCGACGCCGGCGCCGAAACAGGCCGACAGTTCACAGCCCTTGCCGCAGATCGAGAGCGGTTGGGCTGAAATGGGGACCGAGTTGGCCAAGCCGGCCACGGTTGTGGCGCGGGTACCGTTTGATGATCGTAGCCCGGGTGCTTTCTGATCCGTTTGCGCCTAGGGCCAACGGCGAAAAAAGGCGCGGTTCGCGCC
>JARRKW010000020.1:0-8207 GCA_037387645.1 Desulfuromonadaceae bacterium | reverse complement strand
GTTTGAAAAACTCGGTTTTGAAAAGGATGAAAAACTATATCAGTCAATAATTGGACAGCTCAGGTTAAATTGGAAGGGAGAAAGGATCGAACTGAATTTTCCGAAATCGGAAATCTCCCCCTGTGATACGCCCCTGGAGCTGACCCGGGCGCTGGGCAAGGAACCTGTCGAGCTGTGGAGAGGGGCTGACTATCTGGCGGTCTATGAGGATGAATCCGATATCCTGTCGATAACCCCCGATTTTACCCTTTTGGGCCAGTTGGATAGCAGAGGAGTGATCGTGACTGCTCCGGGTAGGGACAGCGATTTTGTCAGTCGATTTTTTGCGCCACAATGTGGAATCAATGAAGACCCGGTCACCGGTTCAGCCCATTGCGATTTGATGCCCTATTGGGTGAACAGGCTCAACAGGAACCGACTGTCGGCGGCCCAGCTCTCCAAGAGAGGGGGCAGACTGCAATGTGAACTGGCTGGCGATCGCGTTCTTATCGCCGGGAAAGCCGTTCAATATCTTGCCGGCACCATAGTGATCTGAAGGCGAAATATCGCGGCTGAAGCCGCTCCCACAATGCCATATTTATTGTTTCGATACGCTCGTTGATAACTATGGACTTTAAGTCCAAGTCTTTCAGGTGCACCTCATTTTTCCTCCTCCCCTGGGGAGAGGGGATACCTGAGGAAATACCAAATCATGAATAAACCTGAGCGCAGCAACTGCATTGATTTTATCGAGTTTCCTGCAGCCGATGTTGCAGGCCTCAACCAGGCGAAGGCCTTTTACCAAATTGTATTCAATTGGTCCTATAAGGATTGGGGCGATGATTATTCAGATACTCAGAGCAGCGGGGTGAGCAGCGGCATCAATGCCGATCCCGGCCATCGTCCCAGTTGTCCTCTCGCCGTGATCTATACCCCGGATCTTGAAATGGTGCGGGAAAAGGTTATCGAAGCAAAAGGTGTGATTACCCGGGAAATATTTTCGTTTCCCGGTGGCCGTCGTTTTCATTTTCAAGATCCGTCCGGCAATGAGTTGGCGGTCTGGTCGGACAAATGATTTTTTTCCACCCACGGGCAAGTTGCTGTTGGAACCAGGGGTGAGCTAGGGCCGAGATTGAAAATTGTGCTCGGGAGCAGAGCTTGCTGCTGAGCAGGGTGTCAGGCATTCGCTGCAATGTTTTTGAACCTGCCGAAAAGGAGGGATTATGTCGATAACTCTTGAGTTGGAAAAACAGTACCTGACGCAGACGGAGCATAAAACCTGCGTGCCGGTCATTGATATGCACCTGCACTTTGTCGATTTTTTGCAGCAGAGCGAGGGGATTGAGGTGCTGCTGCAATCGATGAAGCATGGCAACCTCTGTAAGAATGTCGTTTTCGGCCTGCCGGTAAAAAAGAAATGGGAATATTTCGAACCGCAGGAACCCCATTACTACCTGGGCGACAATTCCCGTTGCATCTACTACAACGCCACCGACGAATTGCTCGCTTCTGCCTATGGGCAACTTGCCGAGTCGGAAGCGACCAAACCGCTGCAGGCGCTGCTGGCGCCGACCCTGTGTGGTTTCGATCCGACCGACCTGGCCTGTATCGACTATATCGAGATGATGTTCGAGAAGTACGATTTCTGGCGCGGAATTGGTGAAGTGCTGTTGCGGCATGATGATCTCACCAACCTGACCATTGGTGAAACCGCCCGGTCCAACCATCCGGCCCTGGAAAAGGTTTACCGTTTTTGCGCCAAGCGAAAGCTGCCGATCTGTCTGCATCAGAACAGCACCTGCGTGGCCAGCTCCCTCAAGCCGGCGCCGGTGACCGATTACGAATACCTGCACGAGTTGATCGAGGTTCTGGAAAAACATCCCGAAACGACTTTCATCTGGGCCCATTGCGGTGTTTCCCGGCGGGTGCAGCATCCCCATTATCACCAGATGGTTTCCGGGCTGCTCAGCATGTTTCATAACCTCTACGTCGACCTGTCCTGGGTGGTGTATGACGATACCGTGTGCGAATCGCGAAAGGATCCTCAAGATCCGCTGCTGCCGAAACCGGTCTGGGTTGACCTGGTCGAGGAATTTCAGGATCGGGTCATGCTCGGTAGCGACCTCTGCGGCTGGTTCGACAGTCGGCCGCAGGCTGAGGACCAAAGTCTCAAGTACAAGCATGGCAAAACCATGGCGCGCTACAACGGTTTGCTGGAAAGGCTGTCGCAACAGGCGCGGCAGAAGGTGGCCGCGGGGAACGCCGAAAGGTTGTATTTCAGCTGAAAAACCCGTCGCTGTATTTCTTGGAAAAAAGAGAAAAATATAGAGATGAGCTTGGTAAAGGAAAAGGGGCTGGTGGAGCTATCCGCCAGCCCCGCTGCTGTTTATCCTTTTCCTTGGTCTTAGACTATCGTTGCCTGGGACATTTCCCGGGACGTCGCGCCGAGGTCCCCTTGCCGGCCCTCGGATCTTTGCCTGAAACGGGGTTTGGGGGGGCTGCGATTACAATGTCGCTTTCCAGAAAAAAATAATCATCACCAGAATGAACAGAATTCCGGACCACAGGGCCAGGGCTTTTCGAGTCGCCTTTCTGGCTCGGTCCGCTTCCCACCAGGAGCGGGGGCTGACCCCCTGAAACCAAAAGGTCATGACGCCGGCCAGATTAATACAGATTACGTTGGTCACGAACAGCAGAAAGGCACCCACGGCTGCTTTGAGCAGACCGGTTCCTAATAACAGGCCACAAACGGTCAAAGGTGGCAACAGGGCTACCGCCACCATCACCCCGATGAGGGCTGAGGAGAGTCCTGTGGTAAAGGCCAGGACCCCGGCGCAACCGGAAGCCAGGGCGAGTAGGATATCGGAAAAATCGGCCCGGGTGCGCATGGCAATTTCGGGAATGGCCGGATCGGTGGTGAAAAAATAGCCCATGCTTACCGCCAGCAGCAGCACGATGGCGATGCCGGCCAAAAAGGTTTTGAGAGCGTTGAGTCCCAGTTTGGCATCGGCAAGATTGGTGGATAGGGCCAGGGCCACATTCGGGCCCAGAAAGGGCGCAATGACCATGGCGCCGATGATGACCGCCACATTGTTTTTCTGCAGACCGATGGCGACCACCACTGTCGACAGGATGGTCATAAAAACAAACACCTTCGAGAATCTGGTGCTGTCGACGATATCGGCGTAAAGCTCTTCCCGGCTGATGCGAGCGTTGTTTTTTTGCTCTCCGTTGCTGTTGGCCTGAGTCGATTCCGTTGTCTCGTCCGGTTCTTCCAGACGGGGGATGGACGCCTCCACGGGAAACAGAATCAGTTTGAAGCCTTCGAGCGCAGAGAACTGTTTCTCAAAAAGATCCATTATCGGTTCGCTCTGTTCCGAATCGGTCAGAACGCTGGCCACGAAGTGGCTCCCCGAGGATTCTTCCTGCCAGAAGATCAGCTTTTCCTGACTGCCCAACAGTTCCAGGGCGGCTTTTTCATGTTCGCCCGGCAGAATAATTTTGATTACCCGTTGCGGCATATGGGTCCTTTATCAGCGTTACCTCTTTGGTTTAAGGGCCTGACATGAGGCGGAGGCTGCAAATACCCTAATGTCTATGCCGAAATCTGTCAAACGGTAAGGGGACTGGTTACAGCCTTTGACAGGGGGTTGTTTTGGGGTAGGCTTGGCGGAAAGTCGATAATAACCGAAGGGCGGAAGTGCAAGGGAGCTGTCTATGTTTTCATTGGGTCTGCGCTGGTTTTCCTGTCTGTTGGTCGTGGTGAGCTTAATGGGGTGTTTGTTGGGCTGTAAAGATGACCGGGTGTCGGACGAGGTCTGGATCCAACGGGGCAGGGCGCAGTTGCAGCCGTTCAAGGGGAAATTGATGAGCGCTCTTGCCGAAGGATTGCAGGATGGCCCCGAAGGTGCCATTGAGGTTTGTCAGCATCTGGCGCCGGCGATTGCGAATGAGATGCGAACCTCTGCGGTGGAGGTGGGGCGCACCAGCCATAAATTGCGCAATAAACAAAATGTCCCTCGCGATTGGGTCAAGCCGCTGCTAAACGAATATGTGGCAACACCGGGTCAAGCGGATCCTAAAATTGTTCATTTGGCCGGTGGCGGCATTGGTTATGTGGAACCTATTTACCTGAAATCCATGTGCCTTGCCTGCCATGGTCGTTCGCTCGCCCCTGCCGTTGCCGCAAGGATAGACGCGCAGTACCCGGAAGATGAGGCCAGGGATTTTGCAACAGGGGATTTTCGGGGCTTGTTCTGGGTCGAATTCAACAATTAGCTAGGTGTCGAAATATGAAAGTCAATGAGCCCAGGCTTGCGGGAATGCAAGCCTGGCTCACAGTTTTTAACCCTCAACGGTTGCTGCGGAAATCTTGGTAAATAATGCCGGCCAACGTTCCATCCGTCTGAATCTTTTGATGGGATGTTGGCTTGCTTCGCTATTTGCACAGGTTTGCACTGCAACCTTACAGCTCGACCTCCGGCAGGTCGTCGAACCAGCCGCCCTGATCGGTCAGTTGCCGTACCAGCAGTCGGGAGGATTCCTGTTGGTGACCGGGACGGGCGTGGAGCTGTTTGAGCAGCAGCTTATCGCCGATGCGACCGCAGATCTCCAGTTTGCCGATATCGTGACCGATGATGAATTTAAAACGCTTGGCGTAGCCGTCCAGTTGCCGCCGCGCGTCGTCGACCAGATCGACCGCCCGTTTCAGGGGGATCTGGAAATGATGACGGACCCGGGCCACCGGCATGCACTGGTAGAGATAGTATGGATTGACACCGATGCGCAGCAGTCCGTTTTTCAATTCCACCAGGGTTTCGACCTCGTCATTCACCCCCTGCAACAGCACCGCCTGATTGTTGACGGTGAGACCTGCGCCTCGCAGCCGGCGGATGGCCTCGGCGGCTGCCGGGGTGATTTCCCGGGGATGGTTGAAATGGGTGGGGAGCTGCAGGGCTTTACTGCGATTGAATTCGGCCAGGGTTTCCAGCAGAGTATCGTCGTTCAACCGGGTCGGGAAAACCACCGGTGCCCGCGAACCGATACGCACGTAATTGAGATGGGGAATGTTCACCAGGCTGGCAAGCATTTCCCGGATGGTCTCGGTGGGCAGTAGCAGAGGGTCGCCGCCGGAAATGACCACGTTGCTGATCTCGGGATGGGCGGCGATATATTTGGCGGCATTGCGGAAGTTTTCCACGGTCTGCTGGTTGGGGAGTCCCACCATGCGCTTGCGGAAACAGTGCCGGCAATACATGGAACAGTATTCGGTGGC
Source organism: Desulfuromonadaceae bacterium (assembly GCA_037387645.1). Lineage (GTDB taxonomy): Bacteria > Desulfobacterota > Desulfuromonadia > Desulfuromonadales > Trichloromonadaceae > Trichloromonas. The sequence goes on along the minus strand of JARRKW010000020.1, from coordinate 2,953 downwards.
GACCACCAGGGCGGTGTACGGATATTTATGCAGGATGCCGTTGCCCTTGTTATGTTTGTCGTCACCGTATGGGTCGCCCGTGGTTTCCCCCATGCTCCCCGCGGTGATCAGTTCCTCTACCTGCGGTACGGCCAGTTTCCGGATCGGGTCTAAGGGATCGTCCGGATCGATCAGGTCCAGGTAATAACGGGGGATGTTCATCGGATGGGCGGCGACCACCCTTTCCAGGTCCTGTTGCTCGGAGGGGGAAAGGGGGATGCTTTTCGCCAGTTGTTCGACGCTGGTAACGTTGTTTTTCAGTTCCTCTTGCCAGTCCATGGCCATCCAGTCGATGGACCCCTGATCCTGACCGGGATGATGGGTTGCTTTCAAGCTGTTCACTCCTTTTTGCAGGCTTTTTATCAGGAAAAACGTTTCATTTTGATGAGCCGTTTGCGCAGCCGGCGCTGCGCCTCTTTTTCTTTGCGCTTGCGCTTTTTATCCGGCTTTTTGTCGAAACGGCGGTGTTTGAGTGTCCATGCATCTCCTCTTGCCGGCTCCGGGATTATTCGGTTATGTTGGGAATTTGAGTGGTAGCCCCGAGGTGATTGCGCAGGTGATAATGCTGTTCGTCTTTGCCGACGATGTAGTAGTCCGGCATCAGGGGGATTTTGCCGATGTTGGTGGCAATGACGTACATCGGTTGGGCCAGACCGGTGGTGTGTCCCCGCAGGGCGTCACGGATCAGTTCGGCCCCTTTTTCTACCGGGGTGCGGAAATGGTCGATGCCCGGCGCCGGTTCACAGTAGAAAAGGTAATAGGGGCGGATGCGGAACTGCAGCAGCTTCTGATGGAGATGGCGAAAGGTCGCGACATCGTCATTGATCCCCTTAAGGAGTACCGCCTGGTTGCCGACGTTGACACCGCAACTGAGCAGATCGAAGACCGCGCGAGCGGTTTCCTCGGTCAACTCCTTGGGATGATTGCACTGGGTGTTGATCCAGAGCGGGACCCGGTGGTAACCACCGAGGACTTTTTTCAAGCCCGGGGTGATGCGCTGGGGCAACACGATGGGAGTACGGGTGCCGAAGCGGATCATCTCCAGGTGGGGCAGTTCCCGCAACTTGCGGATCAGATATTCGAGCTGTTCGTCGGAGAACAGAAAGGGGTCGCCGCCGGTGACCAGCACGTCTCTGATTTCCGGGTGTTCGGCGATCCATCTAAGGCCCTCGTCGACATTGAAGTCCAGGGAAAGGCTGCCATCCACCACCAGCTCCTTGCGGAAACAGTGACGGCAGTAAACCCCGCAGTTCTGGCTGACGGTGAAGGCGACCCGGTCCTGGTACTGGCGGGCAATGCTGTCGGGGCGCTCTTCTTCCGTCGCGCGATTTTCTTTCCAGACCAGGTAGTTTTCCATACCGAAGCGATTTTCCCTTTCCTTGGCGGAGGGGATAATCTGTCGGCGTATCGGACATTGGGGATCGTCGGGATCCATGAGGTTGGCGTAGTGGGGGGTTGCCCCCCAGACGCTTTCATTTTCGGTCAGCGCCTGTTCCTCGCTGGCGGTGAGATTGACATACTCTTTCAGCCGGTCGATGCTGTTGACAAAATTTTTCAACTGGTTTTGCCAATGGCGGTTGTCGCCGATCGACGCGGTTTGGGCGGTCGGTTTCATAACATCCTTTCTGGCGAATACGGTTAATCGATCGCATGCGGATCTTGTCCCTTAGCTAAACAAGGGGAAATGGATATTGTCAGGCGACGCTGATGTTGACTGCAAAGGAAGTGATGACCGATTTGAAGCTGGCAAACGCCATAACGGAACGCTCGGGAACCGCAGAGGGTCTGGAGATGGAAGGGGCCTGGCCGGCGTTGCAAAGCTCTGCCGGCAGGGAGTCTGCGGCCCCATGGCAGGAGGCAACAATAGAGTAGGCGTAGCGCGCCTGATATATTTAACGGGTTTGATACAGGATGGGGCCACCCGCACCCGGATAAAAAGCGGTTTGCTTCCATCCAGTGCTGCCCCGGAGAATGAGGGTTCGTCCCGAACAGACAAGGCCCATCCGGTCCACCTCATGAGCGGGTCTCTGGTCGAAACACCCGGAACGAGTGTCGCCAGTACCCAATTAAACTAACATATTGAACTCCAGTGGTCAAATTGAGGCAATGGTGTGCCGACTTGCATGTTGGTTCGTTGCTGGGTAGATTCTATAGCAGGGAGTTGAAGGGCAGGCTGCGGTTCTTTTTCTGGACTCCGGCTTGAGCAGCAACTAGGGGATGGGAATTAATTTTACTGCAATACCGTTGATAAGAGGAGGATTCCATGGCTGAAATCAAGGCGACCTGTCGTTGGAACCAGACGCCCTATCAGGTCATCAAGGGACACTATTATAGTTTTCACGCCCACGGGCATTGGCGGGACTGGACCGTCTCCTGTGATGCGCGGGGGTATGCCAGCAGCCGACTGCGCTGTTTTGAAAAGTGGCGGCGCATGCGCCAGGCCCAATGGTTTTCTCTGATCGGTGCCATCGATCGTGATCCCAGCACCTACGTTGATATCGGCGGTCTCATCGCCGAGGATAAGATCTGGCAGGCGCCCTGTTCCGGCACCCTGTATGGTTTTGCCAACGATGCCGGTTTCATGTACTGGAACAATCGGGGGAGCATCGATTTGCAACTGAGTGAGGTCGATCCCGATTCGCTCTGATCCTTCTTGCCTTGGCCTTCGGGCTTCTGCTATCTTCAGCTCATGCACACCAACAGCTATCCCTTTTCCGCCATTATCGGCCAGGATGCCATGAAAACGGCCCTGCTGATCAACGCCGTCGATCCGGCCATCGGCGGGGTGTTGATCCGCGGCCAGAAGGGCACCGGTAAATCCACCGCCGCCCGCGCCCTGGCGGCCCTGCTGCCGCCGATCGAGGTAGGGGCAGGCTGTCCCTATCACTGTCCGCCGGACCATCCCCGTGCCATG
>JARRKW010000019.1:0-10913 GCA_037387645.1 Desulfuromonadaceae bacterium | reverse complement strand
GAAACGCGTCGAGCTCAAGGCGCACTTTACCGATATCGTCCACGGCCGCAACGTATTTGGCATCAAATTCAGTTGCTTTTGCATCCATTGCCTTAACCGCGTCCTGCACCGACCGGGCTGCGGCCTCGACCACCGTGGCCTTGGCATCGATCGCTTTTTGCAGCGTGTCCATCTGGTCGAGAAACTCGGTATTTATACCGACAATCCGGTCGATTTTGCTGTCGAGCTGAACCCGACTTTCCCGCACCGCCGACAGGGTGCCACGGCTGGCGGGAGTCAGGCTTTCGGCGGCCAACTCCAGATGCGAGAAGAGCTCGCGTTGGGTATCCGCATCCAGTTCTTCGATTTCCGTGGCCAGAAAATCGTGGACCGCGAATTGCACCTCCCTTTGGGAGAGCCACTGAGCGGCCAGACCCTGCTGATCGGCCACGAAGCAGTGCGACTCTCCGATCAGGTCGTCCACTAGGCGGAACCCTTCGGCGCCACGTCCTTTGGCTTTGCCAAAGGTCTGTTTCAAATCGGCCTTCTGGTTGAGGTATTCGCCTAAAAATTCGAACCAGGCCCCGACCCAGTTTTTCCAGCGAACCGTTTTTACCGCTTTGGCGCTGCAGGCCGCTCCCGTGTCGTCAGGGTGGTAATCGGCGCGCAGTACGCACATTTCCTGGGGCCAGTGAAAACCCAGATTGCTGGCGTTGAGTTGGTCGAAAAATCGGGACTTTCCCTCCTTGGCATAGATATCCATGGCCTCGCGCAGGGAAGAGCTGCGCTCCTGTTGGTAGAGGGCGGCAATCTGAAAAAAGATCTCTTTGAGCAGGTGCGGGCTCGGGGCCGTCGGGTCGAGCCGCGCCAGGATTTCTTCCAGGGCCGCCTGCTGATCGACGCTCAAAGGTTCCTCAGGCAAGTAGCGCAGGTTCAGCCTGACACTGCCGTCAGCTCCGGTGCGTACTTCCACCGCTTTTCCCGATTGGACGGCCAGGCCGTAGGCAACCTCGAGCATGCCGTTGCTGGCTTCAACGGTAAGGCGGCGGTTGGCCAGGGGGCGACCACCGCTATCGTGGGCATAAAGACGCAGCTCCAGGGGCTGGCCAAGCCAGGCCGGTTGGGTCGCGCACTGCAGATCCAGGACTACCTGCTCGTTGCGTCCCAGCAGGGTTTCGAGTTGGGACTGCAGGCGGGCATAATCCCGGGTGAACTGTTGTTGCCAAGAAGCATTAAAATTCAGTTTGCCGCTTAAGTTGCGCGGATCGAGCCCCAGGGCCGCGGCACAGATTTCGGTGAAGCGCTCTGGTCCGATGAGGGGTACGGCCGCCACCTGCTTAAGGCTGGTGAAGGTGCCGCCGGCTTCGCTGCGCGCGTTCAGCAGGCGCTGGGCCAGCCTGATGCCGATGTCGAGTTCGTCGGGAAACTCGATCATTTCCGCCAGTTCCGCCGCACTGCCGGCCCGGTTGAGAAATTCCAGGACCCGACCCTGTTGGCTGGCGGTGAGGTCGGCCGGTTCCAGATAGACGATAGCCATAGGTTAAACTCCAACAAACATGAGCATACCTGTACTCCGGCTAGCCCATTTGCGCTTTCAATGAAGCGATATCGACGCTGATCTTCTGCACGTTGGCCTTGATGCTGCTTTCGTCCAGGGGGTTGATGGCGCGCACGTTGTCGTTGATCAGGGTCAGGCCCGAATGGATATTCTGGCCCAGGCGCTCCGAGGCCTGCATGCGGCCTTCCAGCACCTGGACCGCCGCCTGCACCCCTTGGGTTTCTTCGACCTGCAAAGCGATGTTGTCCACGGAATTCCGGACCACGCCGACCTGTTTGCCATGGCCGATGTGCGCTTTCATGACCAGGGCTTCCTGAGTGGATCGGCCCATGCCGTAAAGCTCCGTCGCTCCCTGGGCGTCCAGCGCCCGTTCGATTTCCTCTCGGGCTGTTTGAATGCGCGGATCATCGCCCGGATCCACCCGGTCCAGCACCTCCCGCATGGCTTCCATATATTTCAGCCGCCCCAACAGGCCGCGCTCCTGATAATTTTTCTGAAACTTTTCTTCGAAGGCGACATAGAGATCCTCGGTTTCAAAGACGGGGTGCATCTCTTCCAGAACTTCAATCACCAGGTCCTCGGTATCGTCCGTATAATAGCCGCCCCAGGACCAGAGCCAGTCGCGGAAGGTGACCTGGAGACTGGCGCTGCCGCGCACCCCGTCCGGGGTTTGCGGATTGGAGTCGGGTTTGGCCAGGGCCAGGACGGTGGCGCGGTAGTCGAGCCACTGGTTCCCGTAAGCCGGTCCTGCCGGTTCGGCGTGCCACTGGGAATGGCGCGCATGATAGCTGTCGGCATAGCTGCGCATGGTTTTGGCATCCTTGCGCTCGTATTCCCGGTTGATGACCCGGTAGGCCTGTTGGGCCCCTTCGTCCATTGGCGTGGCGGCGTCCATGAAGGCCTTGCGCACGCTCATCTGCATCTGCGGTACCTGCATATCGAGGATGACGCTGAGCTGCTCCTCTTCACTCTGGGTAAAGCCCTCGCTTGAGGCCGAACGGAGCAGCACCCGGGCGATGCCCTGGCTGTTGACCTGGACCGAAAGGGAGTTCTCCCCGGCGCCGCTGCGGCTGGTGAAGCCGCTCTTGGCGCGCAGGCAGCCCCAGGAAGCGATGAAATCGCAGGAAGCGATGAAGTCGACCCACGGGTAAGGGGCGGACAAGGGGTTGCCGCGCAGGTCCGTGACCTTGGCCGTGATCTCACAGAATTCGGCCATGGCATAGGTCAGCTGGTTGCAGGACAGGGTAACCAGATAGTTGTCCAGCAAGGGCTCGATCTGCTGCTCCAGTGCGTCCACCCGTCCGTCCAAAAGCTGTAGCTGGGAGGAAACCGTGCCCAGCTGGGTTTCGAGCAGAGCGACCTGCCCCTTGAGGGTGGCCAGATCCGTATCCTGCGTTGTCAGGCTGGCGCCGTAGGTCTGCAGCACGGCAATGAGGCTGTTCCAGTCGTCATGGCGGATCAGGTGGCCGGCCTGCTTGGGGGCCAGCGCCGCCAGTTGGTTTATAGCGTCCTGTAGGCTCATGGTTATTCTCCTTTGACAGTGCTGCCTTCCACCGCGAGTTCCAGGGGGACCCCTGCCGCTTTGGCGCGCACCAGCAGGGACCAGACCCTTTCCATCAGGGCCGGATCGATGGTCTGCTCCGGGGCCGACTTGAACAGGCGCACCCGTACCCCGACCCCGGGAGTCAGCGGATAGGCCATCCAGAGGCGGACGGAGGGCGGGTAGGCGAAGACGGATTCGTCCAGCCGACCATCGGCGGTCCATTGGCCGGATTCGGTACGGAAATGACCGGGAAACGGTCCGGTTTGGCCGGGGGGCGGGAAGAGTCGTCCCTCGCACGACCACCAGGGCCGCCCCTGGCTCGGGACCGGCAGCGGGTCGGGTTCCAGCTGCAGATAGCGCCACTGGGCACCTGCGCAGTAGGCGGGCATGGCCGGCAGGCCGCCGTCGACGATGCGCTCTTCGCTCGGCTTGATGCGCATGGCCAGCTGGGCATGGTCGACCTCGGCCTGGCCGGTGAAGCTGGTGCCGTCGAACTGACCCAGTTCGGCGCGCACCGACGCGGTGAACAGGATGGTGTCCAGGCGGTCGCTGCTGTGGCTGCGCTTGGCCAGGGGAAACTCGACATAGCGGCTCAGGCGGCTGTCGTAGCGCTCCCAGCGGGTCTGCTCCCGGTTGTAGCGCCAGTGGTCGCGATCGCTCTCGCTGACCTCGTCCGGATAGATGGCCTCGGCCAGGCCCAGGCTGATCCAGCAGCCCTGATCCAGGTCGTGCTGGGCCAGATCGCGGCCGTCGAACCGGAACAGGCCATCCTCGCCAGCCAGCCACAGCAGGCCGCGCTCATCCACCGGCAGCGCCAGCACCGGGCCGTTGCCGAGATCGGGGTAGGCTTCCAGGATGGTGCTGCGCCCCTGGCGGGCGTAGTAGCGGGCCAGTCCGCAAGCGGTGCCGAGCCACAGACTGCCGTCCCTGGTGGTGGCCAGAGCCTGGACCGGAGGAAGCGGACTTTCGGCCGTGGCCGCTTCGGCAGGATCCAGGGGTTGCCAGTCCGGCAGGTTTTCGCTCAGGGCCGCCCCTTCGTAGACGAACCACCGCCCCTGGTCGAAAAGGAGCAGCGCCTGGGGGGTGGCGAGATAAAGCTGCCCGCCCCGGCTGTGCACGGCCTGCAGGGAGACGCCGGGAAGGGCTCGGCTCTTCAGGCCGCCCTGAGTATCGAGAATGGCCAGGCCGTCGCTGCCGGCGCAGGCCAGGGTGCCGTCGGGCAGCAGGGTGAAGGCCCGGATGGCTTCGGGAACGGCGGGCACCGCTGCCAGGGCATAGGGTTGGCCGGCATCCGGAAACAGAGGGCAGCGATACAGCCCCTGATCGGTGCCCAGGTAGAGAGCCGCGCCATGGCATTGCAGAGCGTGAAACTGGGCCGCCGGCAGGCCCTGGGTGATGGCGGTGAAGGCGCTGCCGTCGTAGTGGTACAGGGACCAGGAGCCGTTCTCCTCCAGCGCGCACCAGAGGCTGTGATCCGTGGCCTCGATCATTAGGCGCATGGTTCCCGTCGGCAGGTCTGGCAGCTCGGTCCAGGGGCCGTTGGCCGAAGGGTCGCTTGCGGCATTGGCGGCGTTTTCGGGGGCGCAGCCGCAGAGTTTTCCCTGGCGCAGCAGCCAGCTGCGCCGGGACGGCCGCAGTCGCAGGGTCTGGCCGGCGGCCACCGTGCCGCAGTAGGCGAGGGCGATGCCGGCCGGCAGCTGCCCCGGGGTGTAACGCTCAAAGGCCGGCTGTACCGTCGCGGCCAGGGTGGCGTCCGCCGTTGTCCCCTGTAGGTAAAGGGTGGGCGCGCCCGCTGTTTCCAGGGTCCAGCGGTAAAGGGGACTGACCGCATCCCCCTCCTGCACCTCGGGGATGCGGATGGCCTGCAGAGAGTTTTTGAGTGCCCTGGGTTCCTCGATGGCGAAGGACCAGCGTTGCCGGGCCGGCGGTGCCGCCATGTCCTCGGGCAGGGCGGCTTCCACCATGCGACGCAAAGCCGGCAGGGTGGTGAGTCCCAGGCGGTAGGCGGCGAGCAGATCCTCCACCCGCAGACGGTATTCCTCCGTGGTTTCCTTCAGGTTGGACGGCTCGCTCCAGGGGGGCAGGTTGAGCAGGGCGCAGAGCCTGGCCAGATCGGTGATGTAGGGGTAGAGCCGCAGTTCCTTGGCATCCTCGGCGTCCCTGACATTGGCCGGTTCCAGCCCGCGGCTGCGTCGTTCGGTCTGGTAATGGCTGTCCAGGAGGGCTTTGTCGGCGGTATTGAACCAGTGCCCCCGAAGAACCTGCTGCGCCTGATCCGCCGCGCCGTCAAAGACGAAACCGCTGGCGGCAAGGAGACGGTTGAGCAGGGTCTCGTCTTCAAGCTCCGGACGATACAGGGAGGGGAGCAGCTCGCGCAGCCGGTCGTATCCGCTCATAGGGCGGCTCCCTTCGGTTTGACTTCCACCGTGACCTTGCTCAGGGAGAGGCGCTCGAAATCGCCGAGGATCAGTGGGGCGGCCGTCTCGCTGTCGATGATCTGGCTGACCCCGCTCGGGCGGGTGAAGACGAATTTCAGGTCATAGGGGGCCAGCAGGGCGGTGTCGGGCAGACTGTAGGAGCCGGGATCGGCGTCATAGCTGGCCAGCGGCACCGGACTGGTGTCGGGCAGCACCGTGGCCAGGGCGAGCTTGCCCCAGGAAAGGGTACGCTTTTGGGCTGCCACGCCGCTCTGGGTACTCAGATCGTTGAGGTAGCTCACGGCGGTCTGCAGGGCGGTCTGGATGGCGGTCTGATTCGGCAGCTGGACATTGTTGGGATAACGCACCAGCAGGGTCAGCAGGGTGGCCAGGGCCGGATCGACGATGCTCAGGCTGCCCAACCGGGTCGGTTGATCGGCGATAGCCAGTTCACCTTTGACCGGATCGAGCACATCGAGCCCGTTGACGCTGGCCGCGACCAGGCTCACGTCTTCCACGCCGTCCACCCGCATGCCCAGGCCGATGAGCTTGCTCACGCTACCGGCCGCCTTGGTTTCCAGCTTGCTGAAGTAGTCGCTGATCGCGTCCCGTACGCTCTGCTGGATCCCTTTCAGCTCCGGGGCCTGCAGGCCGGCCACGGTAGTCAGGCGAAGTTCCAGATCCACGCTCTGCGGCTGCGGTCCGTAGATGAACTCGGTGGCGATGCCGGCCGGCCGCACCTCTTTGACGCTGGCCTCCAGGCGCTGTTTCTGTTCGTTGCCCAGCTGGTCGTCATGGACCAGGACCTTGATCAGGCCGGGCTGGCCGTCGTCGATATCGACCAGCAGCCCCTGGCCGGCCACGGCCGCCTCAATGGCGCCCTTGGTGCCCTGTTCCGAGGCGGTAAGGAAACTTTTGGCCCGGGTGCGCAGCTCGGCGTCGGTTTCATCGCGATCGAGCCGGGTACTCGGAGCCGGGTTGGTCACCGACTCGATGCCGGTAATCGACTTGGCCAGCAGGTTCAGGCTCAGTCCGGCCAGACCGTCGTTGGTTTCGAGCAGGTCCCTGGCGGTGACCCGTCCGCTCGGCTGACCGTCGCTGAGCACCAGCTCGGCCACGGTCTCGTATTCGATTTCGCCATCGTCGGTGAGCACCCGGGTCCCCGCCGGGATGGTGATTTCCCCTTTGGAATTGCGGTTGCGGCTGAACTCAAGTTCGGCGCTGTTGCGGCCGGCCTTCACCCGCTGCACGCCGAGGATGCTGACCACGTGATCCAGGGCGCCCCCTTCGGCGGTATCGATGAAACCGGAACGGTAGACCGTCTCCATCTGGGCGTACATGCCCGCTGTTTCCAGGGCGATGGCTTCCATCAGGGTGCGCACCACCGAGCCCGGGTAGAGGTCGTTGACGCGGCTTTCGCGACGTTTGGGCAGGTAGTTGATCTCCACCACCGAGCCCGCGTCCGGGCGGCGGCCGTTCTCTTTCCAGACCAGTTTGGTGCCGTCCCGGGACAGGCTGTAGTCCGCATCCTTGGTAAACTGCGCCGAGCCGCCGTTGAACAGTCCATACACCGAGGTGATCTGGGCGGCGGGGGCATTGAGCAGCAGATGACTGAACGGCTCCCGGGCACCGGCTGGGGGATAGGCATGGGATTCGCCGCTCACGCCGCCGAGGAGGCGATTCAACAGCTGGTCGGTGATTTCCGGATAGGTTTTTCTACGAAAGCTCATAATAGTCCGTCCTGATTTCCGTTCTGACTAAGCCGACAGATCGATGCTGAAGGGGCCAATCTGTACCAGGGTGCTCCCCCCCACCGGCTGTACCCGCAACAGGATGTCGACGGCGCTGCGGTTGCCCCGGGTGGGCGTTACCTTAAGCGCGACGATCTTCTCGATGCGCGCTTCGTGCTGCAGGGCATCGAGGATATAGAGCTTGAGCAGGTTGTGGGTGGTGGCATTGTTCTCCCGGCCGATCAATTCATGGACCCGCGCACCGTAGCGGGGGTGGCCGAGTCGTTCCAGCTCGCCACGCGGCGTGAGCAGCCGTAGAATCACGGCTTGAGCCAGGTTTTCCTTGCCGTCGCGGGGGACGAAGTCCCAGTCCTGTTCCCGGCCGTTGGGGGCCACGGTCAGCCGCTCGCTGAGGCGGTAGACCGGACGCAGCTCCCGGTGGACGGCATGGATGGCGAGATCGCGTAACAGATGTTCGGTTTTTTCTTCGCGTATGGGCATGTTCTCTCTCATCCGATCATGACGGTTCCCACGGCAACCACCGTGCCGGCCGGCAGATCGGCCGGATCGTTGCAGGTCAGGGCGGTATCACCGTTGCGGGCCGCCGGCTTGCCGTTGATGAACACGGTGGCGGAGCCGGCCATGATGGTGGCCTTATTGCCCGGCGGCTTCTGGAAGGGGCCGCTCTTGGGGATATGGGACGGCGTATTGGTGGCGGTCGACCCCTGCATGGCCGCCGGTTTTCCCTCGATCTTTACGTCGGAACTCAGTTCACCGTCGATGCTGCCGTTGAAGGGGTTGGGCAGAGGCGTCGGCACCGGGCCGCCGGGACTCGGCACCATCTCGATGTGGATGTCGCTGGCCACGATCTTGTCGCCCTGTTTGGCTCCCGGTTGTCCCATAGTACAGATTCCTCTGGTTTTCGCCTGACCTGTGGGGTGAGCAAAGCTAGTTCAGGTTGATGACCGTACCCTTCAAATTCAGCTCGCCGCCGGCCTCGATCTTGACGTTGCCGCTCCCCTTAATGGCCAGTTCGCCCTTGCCCTCCAGGGTCACCGCGCCGCCGCGGTCAATGCTCAGGGTCGCATTCCCCCCCACGTCGAGCTTGACCACCGGATCGTCGTCCTGCAGGGTCAATTCCAGGGCCGAGCCGATGTTGAGCTTCAGGCTCATGGGGTCCGCCTCGTTCAGCTCCAGGTGGAGGGCGGAATCCGCATCGCTTTGACTCGGCAGATTGATGACCAGCTGCCCGGCGGCGTTCTGCGGCGGCCGGTCCTCGTCGTTGTAGAGGGTGCCGATGATGACCGGGCGGTTGAGATCCCCGCCCACGAACTGCACCAGAACCAGATCCCCCACATCGGGCACTGCGGCCAGCCCCTTGCGCGGGGTCAGCAGGGGGACCTGTTTGAGCACCAGACTGCTGTCGCGCAGGGCCAGATCGCAGGCGTAGTTGTCGGGATCCGCGGGGAAGACCTCCTGCACCAGGGCCAGCTCGGCGAAGCGCTGGCTGGCCAGCTCCTGGCGGATCATTTTGCGCAGGGTGTCGTAGAGTTCGCTCATGCTGTCACCCCGCTCAGCCGGGTGATGAATCCCCCCTTGTCGTAGCGATGCAGCACCCGGGTGATAATGAAACTGCCGTCTCCGCGGCCGTCGGGACAGCCGCTCAGCGCGAAGGTCTGGCCGAGGCCGAGCTCCGGGCTGCCGGGAACCGTTGCCAGGGCGGCCTGGCGCATCCGCCCGGCGCCGCTTTCCAGGCCGCGGCCGAAGGACTGGGCGGCCTCTTGGTTGCGCAGGCTGCCGCTCTGATAGAGTCGCTGCGGGTCGCCCTGGCCCGTGCTGGCGCTGATGCCGTCCGCGTTTTTGGCCAGCCAGCTCCAGGCCTGGGCGCCCTGGCTGCCGGCGCAGCCTTCGCCGCTGACCCTGATCTCGCCGAACAGGCTGGTGCGCTCGCAGAAACGCAGCCCCAGCAGATCGCTGCCGTAACTGTAGCTGCGGTTGCCGGGGTCGCCCGGCGGTTTGCAGTTGAGGTTGTTGTCGGCATCGGTCCAGACCCAGGCACCGGCATGGGCCGCCAGCAGGGCCGACCATTCCCACAGGGAGCGGCTGTCGTCGATGGCTAAAAAGGGGTAGCGGGGGCCGGATTCCATATTGCCGGTTCCCAGCCCGGCCTCGCCGGCCCACTGCCCCAGCACATCGCTTAAGCCCTGGTTTTCGAAGCTGACGTATTGCCGGAGTTGGGCCAGCCCATGGCCGCCGCAGCCGAGCAGAATCTCACGGACCCTGCTGTCGCTATCCTCAAGCATCAGCACCTTGCCGGTGAAAACCCCCTGCAGGCTGTCATCGTAACCGAGTTCCACCCGCAGTTCGTCCCCCAGGGCCACCTGGGGAGCCTCGCTGCTGCGGACCAGCTGCAGCCGGGCGGTGGAAATAAAGGGAGCCGGGGCCAGTTCCAGTTCAATGCTGCGCAGATGGTCAGCCCAGGGATCGTCCTGGGGGGCACCGAGCAGATTCGCCGCCATGTCGAGCAGACCCCCTCCGGCTCCGGCACCGCCGGCGCTGCTGATCTTGCAGCCCGGCCGAAAGCCCGGTGTGGTTTCCTGTTGGCTTTGAAAAGGAAGATCCATCAGTTGACTCGCTCATTATCCGATTTGTACCAGGTCAGACTTTGCAAGGCGCCTTTTTGCTCCCGGAAAACAAAGGGCAAGGTATAGTCTGTAAGTTGATCTAGTCGGGTAATTGATCCCGCTGGAGCGGTGGCGGGGCCGCCCATAACTTGCATGTGGAGATGGTTCATGATGCTGTTACCCGTGTCGCCCCCCTGCATGATGGGCTGTCCCTGTTGCACCGTGGTGCCGAGTATGTCGCCGGGTGCTTTAGAATCGGAATGCGCAAGGAAGGCAGCGCGGATACTGCCCTGTTTGCCATGGCCGTAAATTGCGTAAGTGGTAACGGCTGTACCGTTGGGTCCCTTATCGTGTTCTGCGTTTTGGCTGTCGTGGCGGATGATGATGAAGTTCCAGGCCGGTTTGTTTGTACCCCGCCATCCGGCGCTCATGTCGGTTTCGGATTGGGTGAAGGCGCTGTTCTTTTGGCTGCTGTTGGGATTAATGTCGTCATCGATCCAGTCGTAAAAGTCGACGACGGTACCGGCCCGGGCGGCCAGAACTTCGTCACCGAAATCATGCGCGATGTCATAGGCATAGAGTGTGGCGGTCGGGTTAAAACGGGTATGGCTGAACATCCCCTGATTGCCTTGGACCACATAGAGGGACTTGTCTTTTACGTAGGGCAGTTTGTAGGGCGATGTCGTGTGTGGTGGATAACCGGCAAATGGTTGGCGGGCTGGTGTGTAGGCGACGCCATCGGCATTCCGGGTGGGGTTGTACTTGCCATCGTCGGTGTCACCCTCCTTGGAACCGTATTGGGTAATCATAAATAACAACCAACTCTGAAACGCGCCATTGCCGATCTCCTTGCCGAATTCCTTCCAATCGACGGTGCGAGACATAGCCCAGACCAGCAGACTGCCGGTCAGACCGCTGGCTGCCCCCATGAGGGTGGAGTAAAGCCACCAATTCAGATGAAACTTTTTGTTTTTGGGGTGACAGGGATAGGTGTAATCATCTCGCGACAACAGATACATAAGGAGATAAGTGCCGCCAAAATTGACCAGGCTGACAAAAGGG
>JARRKW010000018.1:16029-19239 GCA_037387645.1 Desulfuromonadaceae bacterium | reverse complement strand
CGCCACCGCTCCCGAGCCGCCGGTCAGGGTGGCCAGAGAGGTGGTGAACAGCTCCATGGAGGGGCGATCCAGCATGCGCTTGATCATGATTTCGTTGATTTCCCGGGAACTTTCGCAGGCGACGATCATGCCGGCGCGGATCTGCCCGAGTTCGATACGGTTGGCAATATCGAGCACGCCGTTAAGCACCCCGAGGCAGGCGTTGGAAATGTCGTAAATGGCGGCATTGCCCTGAATGCCCAGCGCCGCCGCGATCTGGCAGGCGGTGGCCGGCTCGAAATGTTCCCGGCAGACCCCGGCATAGACCAGGGCGCCGATGTCCTGGGGGCTGATATCCCGCCCCTGCAGCGACTTCTCCGCCGCGGCAATGGCGCCCTGGGAGATGGGCGTGCCCGGTTTCCACCAACGCCGTTCCCGGATGCCGGTCAAGGCCTCCAGTTGCCCCGGCGCGATGTGCAGGGCGTCGTACATGGGTTTCAGCCGGTTTTCCAGTTCAGTGGAGGTGACCACAATGGGCGCCAGCTCATAGCCCACCGATTCTATGTAAACTCTCGAATACTTCATAAAAGCACCGTCATTCAAAAGATTTGTTTTGACCCCCGGATTCTGTGTGAAATGGTTCAGGCGCGAACCCGGTATCGAAACAGGATTAGCTTTTTAACATAAAATGCCGGGGGGGTGAAGGAAAAAGGTCCGGCGTTCTGAGGCCCATTGCTTTCCCGAAACAGGAGCAGATGGCTTCTCGGGCTCATGGATTTATGCCGAGGGGGGCTACTGGGGGCCTGTTTGTTTTTCCACGAGGGGCATTATCAGGTTGTTAACCAGTTGATTGATGACGGCATCCAGCCCCGGGATTTGGGCCGTGTAGTAATAGGGATTGTTAAGAACGTTGGTGTATTGCATGGTCACCGGACCTTTCAGGAGATGGTAGGAAGTCAATTCTCCGTCGGCCAGCATGACGATTTCTCCCGTTTGAACACTGACCACTTTTAGGGAAATATTGACGATCCCCATGGGCTGGGTAAGCTGTTGGCCTTGGCAGTAATAATGGATTCCATATTTGCAGGTGTTGACTTTGCCGTAAATGACCGCATCGGCTCCTATGATCTTACCGATTTCAACGGCATCTTCGGGATCGGTCAGTCCGCTGATCTGAATGGCCTGCTCTTTCAGTACGCCCTCCAGTCGGTCTCGCTCAATAACCCGAAACTTAAAGGTCTTCATCAGGGTTTTGGCAATGCGTTCGGCAACGATTTTGCCATCGTCCGCATAGGGATAGGTGCATAACGGTTGCGGCGCGGGACAGACGGACGGCAGCATGCCGCAATCCGTCTTGAGGCTGTTGTCAAACCCAAAAACCGCAATTGTTTTAATGTTTTTGACGGCCTCATCGTTGATGGAGATGTCCGCCGCATTGGGCTCGTTTTTGTTTAATGTCATCGTTATGCCCTGACTGCAACCGGCCAGGCAAATCGCCATAAGTAAACTTGATACCATCAGACTTGAAATTTTCATTGAGCGATCCTCTGTGACAGTTGAAAGAGATGGGCCGCTGGCATCGGATCGATGTTGAGTGGCGGCAAGGTCATCGAAAAAGTCCCCAATAAAGGATTTTTCACGGGAACAGGCTAATAATGAAAAATTTAAATTTATCGGCATGTTCAGACGAAGTCAATGCGATTCCCGGCGAGTCAGAATGAAAAACGCTATTTCCCGCGCGTATCTTGGGTGATGCAAGGACACAGTTCCGAAATTCTGCCGAATCCCGAAAGTCAAGGTGTTGGTTGACGTTCGCCTTTTGTCAAACCGTCTTGCTACCCTTTCATAGAGTGCTAGAATTAATACATGGAAATGATATTTATTGCCATGGATTATGGGTTGTGCGGAAGGACGGGTTTATGTCGAAGTTACAGTTGATTCTGTATATTTTCGGGTCCAGCCGGAGGACAGGAAATTCCATCTCCAGGTTACGTCAAATGTTGGATCGATGCGCCGGGATTCCCTATGAGTTGACTGTTTGTGATGTTCTGGAAGAACCGGAAGCCGCCGAAACGGCCAAAGTGCTGGCAACCCCGACGTTGATGACAGTTGCTCCACCACCGGTGCGACGTTTTGTTGGCGATATATCCGAACCGTTAAAGGGTCTCCCCTGTCTCGATCTGACCTGGCGAGAATAGGTGTTTATGGCAAGGAGGGGATGAACCGGTTGTTGAATTCCAGCCGCGGGGATTGAAATGGAAAAAGGCGATCCAATCTATCGGATCCTTCTGGAGTCAGCGAGTGAAGGCGTTGTGATTATGGATGGGGAGGGTCGGATCCTCATGTTCAACGCCAAGGCCGAAGAACTTTTTGGTTATCAAAAAGAAGAAATCTTTGAACAAAATGTGGACCTTGTCTTGCCGGAATTTGATCGGGATATTTATGGTGAGCCAATGGCGGAAAATGTTACCGCCGCGGGCAATAGTCAGAGGGGAAGCGTTGAGTTTGGTCGGGTCGCCAAACGTAAGGATGGCAGCGAATTCCCGGTCGAGATTGCACTCAGTCAGGCCGGTGCATGGGAAAATCGGGTCATGATGGCTGTCGTGAACGACATCTCCCGACGCCAGGAATGGGAGGAGGAGAAAGCCCAATTCTATCAAGATCGGGTTCGTGCCTTGGAGGATACGGTTGCCACGCTGAAAGCCATTATTCGATCCCATGATGAAGGCCGGGAATTTCCCTTTCCGGAGGCGCCTTCGCTGCGAAAAGCGTCCGGATCATTGTTTGAAAACCTGGTCGAAGAATATGGCCTGATTATGGATGAAGTGTTGGAGCAGAAAATTTATAAATCCGGAGCAAGCGCTGCCGAGCATTTACGGGATTTTTCCGTGCGCCTGGGTTTTCTCAAGGCAACGCCCAGGGATGTGGTCGAACTGCATAGTGCGGCCCTGGTAAAAAAATGCCATGCCCAGACGGTGACCCCCATGCGTGGTTATGTGGAAGAGGGGCATTTTCTGCTGGTGGAAATGATCGGCCACCTGGCCACCTACTATCGCAACCGGGTTTTGTCCAGGGAGATCATGGGTTCTCCCGTGGAGCGTTGAGGAGAGGAGAAAGTGATGACCGGGAAATATTTGTTGCGGCTATTCATCACGGGACAGACCCCGAAAACCGAGCAGACCATTGCCAACTTAAAGGACATCTGTGAACGGGAACTGAAGGGGGCCTATG
>JARRKW010000018.1:0-15983 GCA_037387645.1 Desulfuromonadaceae bacterium | reverse complement strand
CCCCCCCGGTACGCCGGCTGATCGGCGATCTTTCCGACCGGGAGAAGGTGCTTATCGGGCTGGATGTGCGGAACCTGACATGAGCGGAGCAACAGGAGAGTTTTTATGAGCGCGCAGACATCCATTGAGAAACTGATTACTCATATCCCCGGATTTGATCATATCAGTTGTGGCGGTATGCCGAAAAGTCGTACCACCCTGGTCGCAGGGACTTCGGGCAGCGCCAAAACCGTTTTTGCCGTGCAGTTTCTGGCCGCCGGGATTGCCCGGGCCGAAGAAAACGGGGTGTTTGTCACCTTCGAGGAAAAACCCGAGGATGTGAGCAGAAATATGCTGGGCTTTGGTTGGGATATTCCCCGGTGGGTAGGCGAGGGCAAGTGGGCTTTTGTCGATGCCTCTCCGGAACCGCATCAGGATCAGGTGGTGGTGGGCGATTACGATTTTAGCGCTCTGCTGGCCCGGATTGAACACGCGGTGCGGAAAACTGGGGCGCAGCGACTGGCCCTGGACTCCATCGGTGCCATTTTCACCCAGTTCCAGGGGGCCAATCGGGTGCGGAGGGAACTTTTCCGCCTTGCTTCAGCGCTGCGGGACATGGGTGTTACCGCGGTTATGACCGCGGAGCGGACCGAGGAATACGGGGCCATTGCCCGTTTCGGCGTGGAGGAATTCGTCGCGGACAATGTCATTATTCTGCGCAACATTCTGGAGGATGAACGCCGCCGGCGGACCCTGGAGATTCTCAAATTCCGCGGCACCTGCCATCAGAAAGGGGAATGGCCCTTCACCGTAGCAGCGGGCGCGGGGATTGTCGCCCTGCCTCTTTCGGCCATGGAACTCAGTCAGAAATCTTCCATGACCCGGATATTTTCCGGCAACGAAGAATTGGACCGCATGAGCAATGGGGGCTTTTTCCGCGATTCGGTCATTCTGGTTTCCGGAGCCACCGGAAGTGGAAAAACCCTGTTGGCCACCAAGTTTCTGGTGGGAGGGGCGAGCAGAGGAGAAAAATGCCTTATGTTCGCCTTCGAGGAAAGCCGGGAGCAGCTGACTCGGAATGCCTGCAGTTGGGGAGACGATTTTGAGCAGCTGGAAAAGGCGGGAAGACTGAAAATTCTCTGTTGCTATCCCGAAACCAATACCCTGGAAGAGCATCTGTTGCACATCAAGTCGGCCATCGAATCCTATGGTCCGAACCGGGTGGCGATCGACAGTCTGTCGGCCCTGGAGCGAGTCTCCTCAAAGAAAGGCTATCGGGAATTCATCGTCGCGTTAACATCCTTCATCAAGGAGCACGAGGTTGCCGGTCTGTTCACCGCCACCACCCCCTCTCTTCTCGGGGGCTGCTCGGTTACGGAAAACCATATTTCGACCATTACCGACACCATCATTCTGTTGCGTTACGTGGAGATGTACGGTGATGTCCGGCGTGGAATTACGGTTTTAAAGATGCGTGGTTCCAGGCATGACAAGGATATTCGGGAATTCACCATCGACGACCAGGGAATGCATATCGGCAAAGCATTCCGGGGCGTCTCGGGAATTCTGGCGGGGGCGCCGGTGCAAACCACGGCCAGCGAGATTGAGCGGCTCAACGAACTATTTAAGGGGGAATGAGGGGGTTCTTAGAAAACTAAAGCATAAGCCTGTCGGTGGGCTTCCCGAGGAAACAAAGGTGGTCCTATGTTTGGCGAAAATAAAGAATTTCAAGAACAATTGCATGCCGTTTCGGTTGCCCTGGATAGCTGTGAAAAGCGTTTTCACAGTATCATTACCCGGGGGTCGGATGGTATCGTCGTGGTCGACGATAAGGGAACCATATGTTTCGTCAACCCCGCCACGGAGGAGATCTTCGGTCGAAGCAGCGACGAGCTTCTCGCCATGCCCTTTGGCTTTCCCATTATCAATGGCGAGACCACGGAAATCGAAATTATCCACCCCGATCATGTCGGGGTAGTGGAGATGCGGGCCTCGAACACCGAGTGGGAAGGCCAGCCCGCGCTGCTGCTGCTGCTGCGGGACATTACCGAACGCAAACAGGCCGAGGCGGAAATTGCCAAACTAAACCGGGATCTGGCGGCCCGGGCGGCCGAACTGGAGGCGGCCAACCGGGAACTGGAGGCGTTCAATTATACTGTTGCCCACGATCTGCGGGGGCCGTTAACGGTGATCAGTGGTTATTGCCAGGCCGTGGAAACGCTGTGTAGTGCAAGCCTTGACGAACGATGCAAAAAATTTCTCCAAGATGCCTTCACGGGCACCCAGCGGATGTCCAAGATCATCGATCTGTTGCTCAACTTTTCCCGTTTGTCTCTGGTCGAACCGGATCGGGAAGAAGTTGATTTCAGTGAACTGGCCGAGGAAATCGCCCAGGAACTGCGATTGGGCGATCCGAGCCGCAAGGTCGACTTTCGGATTCGCCGAGGCATCAAGGTCTTCGGAGATCCCGGCCTCATCCGCCTGGCTCTGATCAACCTGCTGGAAAATGCCTGGAAATATACCTCCATCCGTGAACAGGCCGTTATCGAAGTCGGCCAATTGGATGGGGAGGGGACTCCCACCTATTTCGTTCGAGATAACGGTAAGGGTTCGACAAAAAGGACGCGGAGAACATCTTTATCCCCTTCCAGCGTCTGGCCGGGGCCCGGAAACGCAAGGGGTTCGGCATCGGTCTGGCAACGGTGGAGCGTATTATCAAACGCCACGGCGGCACTATCCGGGCCGATGGCGAATCGGGGAAGGGGGCCTGTTTCTGGTTTACGTTATAAATCCGCTTGGATGAAAAAAGGGCACACCGAAGGGTGTGCCCTTTTTTCTTTAGCGTCGGCTGCCCAGGACCCGCAGCAGCATCAGAAAGAGATTGATGAAGTCGAGGTAGAGGGTGAGGGCGCCGAGAATAACGGCTTTGCGGCGGGATTGTCCGTCGGCGAAACCCATCTGACTGATACGCTTGAGTTTCTGGGTGTCGTAGGCGGTCAGACCGACGAAAATAAAGACGCCGAGGTAGCTGACGACCCAGGTGATCATCGGGCTGTGCAGGAAGATATTAACCACCGATGCGATGATGATGCCGATGAGTCCCATGAACAGGAAGCTGCCCCAGCCGGTCAGGTCGCGTTTGGTGACCATGCCGAAAACACTCATGGCGGCGAAGGTGCCGGCGGTGATGAAGAAGGTGCTGGCGATGGAGCTTTGGGTGTAGATTAGGAAGATCGAGGCGAAGGTTATGCCGTTGAGGGCGGAGTAGAGCAGAAACATCAGGGAGGCAGTGGTGGCGCTGATGCGGTTGATGGCGGCCGAAAGGGCAATGACCAGGCCGAGTTCGCCGATGAGCAGGCCGTAAAAAACCATCTTATTGCCGAAAATCAGTTGCAGCATCGCTTGTCAGTCCCAACCCCGCGGTCATCCAGCCGTAAACGCTGGGGAAGAAACCGGTGGTTGTGGCCACGGTCGTAATATTCGGATAGGCGTTTTCTCGGTTCAGCATGATGGCTCCTGTGAGTTTGGTGATTCGTTATCGAAAAACTTCATTATAGCAGATGCGGGAGGTCAGAAAAGGTTACAAAAAAGTAACCGGAATCAAACCCCGGCCGCCTGAAAGACGGCGCTGACCATGTCCTGGGCTTCTTTCTGGATCTGTCGCAGATGCTCTGGTCCGCGGAAGGATTCGGCGTAGATTTTATAGATCTCTTCGGTGCCCGAAGGACGGGCGGCAAACCAGCCCTGGTCAGTGGTGACTTTCAGTCCGCCGATTGGTGCGCCATTGGCCGGAGCCCGGGTGAGTTTGGCGGTGATGGGGTCACCGCCCAGGGTCACTGCCGAGACCTGTTCGGGGGAAAGTTTTTCCAGCACCGCCTTCTGCGGGCCGCTGGCGGCCGCGTCGATGCGGGCGTAGACCGGGGCGCCAAATTTATCCACCAGATCCTGGTAATGCCGGGCCGGGTCGCGACCGGTAACGGCGGTGATTTCGGCGGCCAGCAAGGCCAGGATGATCCCATCCTTGTCCGTGGTCCAGACGGTGCCGTCCTTGCGCAGGAAGGAGGCCCCGGCGCTCTCCTCGCCCCCGAAGCCGTAGGAGCCGTCAACGAGACCCTCGACAAACCATTTGAAGCCGACGGGAACTTCCGCCAGGGGGCGTCCCAGGTCTTTGGCCACCCGGTCGATCATGGAGGAGGAAACCAGGGTTTTGCCCACCGCGGCATCCTTACGCCAGCCCTGGCGGCTGCCGAACAGTCCATGCGGATCTTGCCGTCCTTGTCGACACTCATGAAACTGAAGGTCGGGTCATAATGACCGTTGATGAGATCGATGTTCAGGCCGTATCTGGCCGCGATCGGTTGCCAGAACGCCAGCCCGGAGCCGCCCAGGGCGTCGGCGCCGATGCGCAGGCCGGAGCGGGCGATGGCTTCCAGGTCAATGACCTGATCCAGATCATCCACATAGGGGGTGATGTAGTCGTAGGGCACCGTGGTCGAGGCGGTCAGGGCTTCGGCGTAGGGGAGACGCTTGACCCCTCGCAGGTTCTGGCGCAGATAGTCATTGGCCCCTTGGGCAATTGCGCCGGTGACGTCGGTGTCGGCCGGTCCGCCGTTGGGGGGATTGTATTTGATGCCGCCGTTATCGGGGGGATTGTGGGACGGGGTGATGACAATGCCGTCGGCCTGTTTGCCGTCGCCGGTGCGGTTGTAGCTCAAGATGGCGTGGGAGATGACCGGGGTGGGGGTGAATCCCCCCTCTTTGGCCATGCGCACCTCCACCCGGTTGGCGGCCAGCACCTGCAGGGCGCTGGCATGGGCCGGCTCCGACAGGGCATGGGTATCCTTGCCGAGAAAGAGCGGACCGGTGATGCCGGCTTTTTGGCGGTAATCACAGATGGCCTGGGTGATGGCCAAAATATGATCTTCGTTGAAGCTGGCTTTGCCGGAAGATCCCCGGTGTCCCGAGGTGCCGAAGGCCACCTGGTGTTCGATATTATGGGGATCGGGATGGCGGGTGTAGTAGTCACTGATGAGCAGGGGAATGTTGGTCAGCAGGTTCTTCGGTGCCGGTTGCCCCGCCAGTGGATGCAGTGCCATGTAAGACTCTCCTTATAAACTCCATATCTCAGCGAATGGATGGGGGCAAGTTTTGGTTCTGGTGTGATCTGTTGAAGCGATATTTTAAATGGGAAGTTTATCAGATTGTCCATTGGCTTTCCATAGTACCGAAAGAAATTGTTTTGCTTGTCTGGAATCCTATGGAATATCGGGTAGCATTGAACATTGGATAATGGTTTCCCTGTTCGTTATCTGGCTTCGCTCCCGGGGAAACGGGCTGTTCATGGCAAGAGGCGTAATCTGATTTTTTCAGGCTGGGACGGTGGTCCGGTACTTACCGGATGCGGTTTTCAGCAGCAGAGAACAGCGAATGATCGAATTCGACGAACTCGAACAGCGAATGATTCTGAAATTGGTTTATTATGGTCCGGCGCTGTCGGGTAAAACGACCAATCTGTTGCAACTGCACGAACTGCTGGATCAGGAAGGCCGGGGTGAACTGATGATGCTCGATACCCGGGACGACCGGACCCTCTATTTCGACCTACTGCCGTTTTTTCTGCAAGCACCCAGCGGTTTGAAGATCAAGATCAAGGTCTATACCGTTCCCGGTCAGGTCAAACATGATGCCACCCGGAAAGCGGTGCTGCAGCGGGCCGATGGGGTTGCCTTTATCGCCGATTCGGCCAACAGCGAAGCGCTGAACAATGAAAACAGCTTTGCCAATCTGGAAAACAACCTGGCCTTTGTCGGTCTCAATATTGAAACCATCCCCCTGGTGGTTCAGTACAACAAACGGGATCTGCCCCGGATCATAGCGGAAGCCGATATCCGTCGGGTCTGGGAGCCTACCGGTATTCCGGTATTAATGGCCACCGCCCTGCATGGCCGTGGTGTCGTCAAAACCTTTGCTCATCTTTTGGAACGGGTTTATCGGAGAATCGATGACAGGTATGGTTTGCTGAAGGATCACGGCCTCAGCCAGGAGAGTTTTCTGCAGCAGGTCGTGCGGGTCAAAGAGGCGGGAGGGAACCATGGTTGAACCATCCGAGCCGGAACAAATGTCCTGCGGCTGTCTGGTTGGCGCTGAAAAGCGGCTGGTTGACGTTCTTTCCACGGAGGAAGTCATGCCGCTGCTGGAAAGTGCGGTCAATGCCGGCATGTCCTCTATGGCGGTTGCGGACGACCAGGGAGTGCCCCTTTGGGAAGCCGGTACGAGGCTTGAGGGCACCCTGTTGACCGGACGGATGGAACAACCGGGGGAAAATTTTTTACCTCTCCGTCTGGAAGGAGAACCGGTGGGGAAACTCCGGTTCTTCGGTGGCGCTCTTGCCCCGGAAAGTTCCCGGGCCATGGCCAAGGTCGTGGCCGGAGCCGTTAACGGCCTGATCCAGGCCAATCTCAAACGAATGTTCACCACTGAGATTCATACCCAGGTGGTTGATCAGTCGTATGAGGAACTGGTTCATAGCCATGAGCAATTGCGGCTGTCCGAGAAGAAATACCGGGAGTTGTCGGCTACCCTGGAACAACGGGTGCAGGAACGTACCGAGGCGTTGAAACGCATGTATGCTCGCATGGTGCAACAGGAAAAACTGGCTTCCGTCGGCCAACTGGCGGCCGGCATGGCCCATGAAATCAATAATCCTCTCGGTTTTGTCCTGAGTAATCTGCAGACGTTGCAGAAGTATGTCGGACGTTTCACGGAGATGTTGCTTTTGTTTCGCCAAAACGAGCCGGAAGACAGGGCGGTGCAAAAGTGGCGGGAGCTGAAGCTTGACTATATCTTGGAAGATGTCCCTGATCTGTTTGAACAGAGCCTGTCCGGTGCGCGCCGGGTCCAGAAAATCGTCGCCGATCTTAAGGGCTTTTCCCATGTGGATGATACCGATGAAGAAGCTGTTGACCTGATCGGGGAAATCGAGCGCACCCTGAGTGTTTTGTCCCCGGAAATACCCGCCGATGCTCGCATCGTCAAGGCCTATGAGCCGGTCCCCCGGACGCGGGGCCGGGCCGACCTGTTCTGTCAGGTTTTTCTGAATCTTATTCGCAATGCCCTGCAATCCCGCAGGGAAGGGTTGCAATTGACCATTACCACCGGGGTGAAGGCGAATTTCATCCAGTTGGTTTTTGCCGATAATGGGGCGGGGGTCCCCGCGTCCCTGCGCCAGCGGATTTTCGAGCCCTTTTTTACCACCCGCGAGGTGGGGGAGGGGATGGGGATGGGCCTCAGTGTGGCCCATGAGGTGATTTCGGGGTATGGCGGCACCATTGAACTGGAGCCTTCGACCGAGCCGGGTGCTCGCTTCGTCATTTGTCTGCCCCTGTCCAGAGAGGATATGGGATGAGTAAATTCTCCGGCCTGTTCCGATCCACGGTTACCGCCGATGCCGAGCGTTCCCCGGGAAAAGGTCGCTCGGGAGAGGACGGTCTGGAGAACAGATCCGCTGCGCGGGAAGGATTTACCCTCCTCTTCGTTGATGATGAAGAGAATGTGTTGAACGCCTTGCGGCGGATTTTTCAGGACGAGGATTATCATGTCCTGACCGCCCCGTCAATGAGGGCGCCGTTTACAAATTTATCACCAAACCCTGGAACGACGAGGATTTGCGCCTCACCGTCAGTCTGGCGTTACAACAGTATGTGCTGTTGCAGGAAAACCGCAAGCTGAAGGACGTCAATCGTCAGCAGCAGGAAAAGATCAAACAGTATTCCCAGCGCGTGACCAGCAACAGTGGCATTCTGGAATCGATCCTGTCCAAGGCCGACCTGGTGGGGAAGGAACAGTACCGTCAGGCGGAGCGGGAGCGGGTCAGCGGTGAATTTATCACTGACGCCCTGGTTCGGCTCGGTTTCACCACCGAAACGAAAATCGTTGAGGCCCTGCGGCAACATCTGCATCTGGAATCGGTCGATCTCAAGGAATTGGAGATAGCGCCGGAAGTCGTCAAATTCCTGCCCCGAGATCTCTGTGAAAAAAGCCGGATGCTGCCCATCAAATTCCAGGGCAATCAGTTGAGCCTGGCCATGGCCGATCCTTCCGACATCTACAAAATCGACAATCTGGCCATGATGACCGGATTGAAAATTTACCCTGTGATTGCCCGCAGTTCGGAGATTGTCGGCCTGCTCAATAGGTATTATGAAGATGCGCAAGCGGGCGGGGAGGTCGAAATTGAAACCATCGGTTTGCCGGAGCCGATGGAGGAAATCGATATTGTCATCGATGACGGTGAATCGGATCTGAATATCCAGGAGCTGCTCAATTCCTCGGAAGTTCCACCGATCATCCGCATCGTCAACTCCATTCTGGCCGAAGCCATTCGTTATCGGGCCAGTGATATCCATATCGAACCGAAGCTCAAGTATACCGTGGTTCGGTTTCGCGTCGACGGGATGTTGCAGGACAAAATCCGCATCCCGGCGGAATTGCACGCGGCCACCGTATCCCGCATTAAAATTCTCGCCAAGCTGGATATTTCGGAACGGCGCATTCCCCAGGATGGACGGATCACGGTCAAATCCGGCACCCGTATGGTGGATTTGCGGATTTCCACCATGCCCTCCATGAACGGAGAGAAGATGGTTTTGCGTATTCTGGACAAGAGCGCGGCCATCAAGCGACTGGACGACATGGGTTTGCTGGGAGACGATCTCTGTCAGGTTCGCAACCTGATCCGGAAACCGCAGGGGATTGTCATCGCCACCGGGCCCACCGGCAGCGGCAAGACCACCATGCTTTATTCCATTCTGGCGGAAATGCTGGAAAAAAGTCGGAACTTCGAAACCATCGAAGAACCCGTGGAATACTTTCTTGAAGAAGCCAATCAGGTTGCGGTTTTTGAAAAAATCGGACTTTCTTTCGCCACCGTATTAAAAGCCACCCTGCGGCAGGATCCCGATGTCATTCTGGTGGGAGAGGTCCGGGATCATGATACCGCCGATATCGCCTTCAAGGCCGCCCTGACCGGACATATGGTTCTGACCACCCTGCACACCAACAACTCGGTGGCTTCCATTACCCGGCTGATCGATATGGGCATCAAGCCCTATCTGATTGCCTCGGCCCTGGAAGGGGTGATTGCCCAGCGACTGGTACGGCGGTTGTGCCAATATTGCAAACAGGAGGATTCGCCCGACCCGGCACAGTTGCAGTTGCTCAAGGTTTCGCCTCAACTGTTGGGCGAGCGGGTCTATCGACCGGTCGGTTGTCCCCGTTGCAGCCACTCGGGGTATCTCGGCAGAACCGGCATTTATGAGCTGTTCGTCATGAACGATGATTACCGGCATCTGATAACGGAGGATTACAGGGAAGCCAAAATCTTCGATATGGCTCGCAATACCGGCATGAAAACCCTGATTGAAGACGGGGTTGAGAAGGTGCGCCTCGGGCAGACGACGTTGGATGAACTCCTCCGGGTCATTGGTCCCCAGGTCAGGCATGAACGGCTTTGCGAAAGTTGTCAGCAGCAGATCGATGCGAAATTTCTTTTCTGTCCCTTCTGCGGCAAATTCAAACAGAATATCTGTACCGCCTGCCAGGCTCCCCTGGAAGAGCTCTGGACCGTTTGTCCCTTCTGCGGCCAATCCCGGGGAAGCGAGATTAAATCCAAGCTTGCCGGGTGTTAATCCGGACCAGATAGCGAACGTTCAGGGTTTGAGATCAAACCGTTCGGTCGCCGCAGCGAGGTTGCGGGGATTGTTGTGCAGTATTTTTAGATGGATAAACAGCAGATAACCGCTGATGCTCCATAGCATGATGGTTTTGACCCGGGGATCAAGGGGAATGAAGGTTTGATTCCAGAAGGAAAGCAGAAAATTGAGGCTCAGCAGGGCGGTGAAGAGCAGCAGAATGTTTTTGGCTCCCAGCTTGACGGCCAGGTAAGTGGCCAGAAAAAGCCCAGCCACGGTAACTCCCGGAATGGCCGAATACCAGAGGGACAGAGGGACCTCATAGTAGACACAATTGATCAGGGTTCCGGCCAGGGACATGGCGGCCATGAGGGAAATGCTGGTAACGATGGCCACGGCGGGGTGAATGCGGAACCGCAGGGTCAGGAGGAAATAAAAAAGGGTATCGATGCCGAAGCCGATCCAGCCGGAAATGAGACCGCCGGTAAAGGAGAACAGGGCCAACAGCACCAGGCGTTTTCCGGTTAATTGCAGAACCAGATTGGGGTACTGGTGCTCAAAAAGGATGGAAAATAGAATCACCTGGGTAAACAGAAAGGCGACGGTATTGAATGTCAGACTGAGCAGTTGCGGGTTTTGGATGGGAATAATCAGCATGCTGGTGAAAATTCCCAGCAGACCCGCGCTGAGGCATATGGGCATGAGGTTCCAGAGGAAGAGCTTTTTGTTCACCCAATACCATTTGTAGGTCCCCAGTCCCATGCCGTAAGCCTGGATGATCAGGCTGAATTGGACCGCCGTCGCGGGAGAAATTTGCAGCTGCGTCAGGCTGGGGAAATAGACGATGCCGGCGGCCGCCGGGGTGGTATTGGCGACCGTGGCGCCGATAATCCCCAAAAAGGGCATGTAAAAATAATGGTCGAAGAGGTCCCGGTAGAACCAGGGCAGCAGTAAAACCCAGATCCCCAGCAGGGTAACCAGAATGATGGCGGGACGGGGCACCTTTTTCATTATAAAACCGCCTTGGGAACTAACCTGTTGGTAAGATTCATCTTCGACCCTGTGTGTTTTGTCTGAGGGACTCGATTGAAGCCCATTTTCCCGAACCAACATACTAAATAATCGTTAAATTTAACAACGATAATTAGCATCTATCGAACGCTCGGGGGATCAGAGCAAAGGATTTGCGGAGACTCCTGATCGGGAAATTTTTCTTCTTGCATTAGAAGACGATCGGTCATATTGTTTTGGGCATGGCACGCCCCAGACGTAATGAACATATTCGTGAGCTGCTCCTCGAAGTCGGTTTGAGCTGTTTTTCCAAACAGGGCTACCATGGCACGGGGATCAAGGAGATTGTCGAAACCGCCGCGGTTCCGAAGGGCTCCTTCTATAATTATTTCAGCAGTAAGGAAGATTTTGCCGCAGAGGTCATTCGGCATTATGCCGAAGGTTACTGGAACGAATGGGCCGCCTATTTTCAGCAGGGGCATGCCGAAGATCCCGGTACCGCCCTGCGCCGCAGTTTCGAGCTGATGATTGCCAAACATGCCGAATGTGAAGTTAAGACCGGCTGCATTGTCGGTAATCTGGCCGCTGAGATCAGTGAGACCAGCGCCCTTTGCCGTCAGGCCATGCAAGCCGTCATCGAGCAGTGGCGGGAACGTTTTGCCGCTTATGTTCGGCTGGCCCAGCAGCAGGGGTGTATTCGCACCGATATGAGGGCGGAAGAGCTGGCGGATATTTTCTGTAACGCCTGGGAGGGCAGTCTGCTGCGGATGAAGATCGAGAATTCGACCGATCCGTTAAGTCGTTGCGTAGCCCTTATGTTCGACAAATTTTTTAAAGCCTGATTTTTTTGCCTGAAAGGAGACGACCGGTCATGTAGGTATTTGTGTCCGGACTTGGGTTAATTTTTTTAAGGGAAGGAGCAGGAAGACATGGCCAGTGTGGAAACTTTATTGGAACCCGTTCAAATCGGCAGCCTGGCAATAAATAATCGGATGATTATGGCCCCCCTGGTAACCAATTTCTGTCATGCGGACGGTTCGGTCAGCGATCGATATTTGGCGTTCCTGCAGGCCCGAGCCCGTGCCGGGGTCGGTTTGCTCATTACCGAGGCGACTTCGGTCCACTCCAGTGGCAAGGCTTTCCCCAATGGACTGGGTATTCATTCCGATGCCATGCTTCCCGGCCTGCAGAGACTGACCGATGCGGTGCATGCCGCCGGGGCCAAAATTGCGGTGCAGCTGTTTCATGGCGGCCGGCAGTGTTTTGAAAGCATTACCGGCCAACCGCTGCTCGCCCCATCCGCCATCCCCTGTCCCTTCTGTGGGGGCCAGCCCCGGGCCATGACCGGGGAGGATATGCAACGGATCATTGCAGCCTTTGGCGAGGCCGCGCTACGTGCCCAAAAAGCGGGATTCGACGCGGTTGAGGTGCATGGTGCCCATGGCTACCTGCTGTGTGAGTTCCTTTCCGCCTACAGCAATCAGCGTAGCGATGAATACGGCGGCAGCCTGGAAAACAGAGCACGATTCCCTCTGGCGGTGGTGAAAAAGGTGCGGGAAGCCGTTGGTGCGGATTTCCCCGTGCTCTATCGGCTCAGTGCGGAAGAATATGTGCCCGGCGGTCTCACCCTGGCTGAAACGGAGCCGTTCTGTCGCATGCTGGTGGCGGCGGGAATCGATGCGCTCGACATTTCCGGTGGGGTTTACGAATCGGCGGACAAGGTCATTCAGGGACTCGAACTCCCGCAAGGCGTCTTCGTTGCAAATGCCGCAGCGATCAAGCGGGCGGTTAGCGGCCAAGTGCCGGTGATCGTAGCCGGCCGGTTGAACGATCCCCCCTTCATGGCCGATATCGTGGCCACCGGCAAGGTCGATCTGGTCGCCATCGGCCGAGGCCTGCTGGCCGATGCCGAGCTGGTTCGAAAAATAGAGACCGGCCATTTTGACGATATCCGAAACTGCACCGCCTGCAAAACCGGTTGTGTGGGGCGGCTCTTTTCCGGCAAGGATATCGCCTGTCCGGTCAACCCGTCCCTGGGGCACGAAAGCGAAAGCTGAAGAGAATTTTCGATCAGTAATTTGCTGATGTGATAAGGCTCAAGGCTTCGGGCATGGTTGCCCCGGAGCCTTTTTCCCGGTTTGGTGGCCAGCTACCGGTTGGTGCGCAGCAGTTGAAAACCGCCTGTCAGGGAGGGGTAAGAGCAGAGAAAAATATTTCCTTGCAATACAGAACGAGCGGTCTATAATTACTGCGAAAGGTTTCCCTATGGCTCGTCCCAAGGCATATATCCGCGAACAGGTTATCGATACCGCCACCCGGGTCTTCTGGTCCCAGGGGTTTAAAGGGACTTCGGTCAGTGATCTGGTGGCCAAGACCGGTCTCAATAAACACAGCCTCTATCAGGAGTTCGGCAGCAAGGAAGGCCTTTTTCGCGAATGTCTCGAAAATTTCGCCCATAAAATGAATCGCGAGCCGGTACTCATCCTTAACCGGGAACCACTGGGACTGGCGAATATCAAAACTTTCTTTCAAAACCGGATCGAATATGCCGCATCGTCCAGCAGTTTCGGTTGTTTACTGGTCAATACCCTGATTGAGAAGGAACTGGTGGATGCCGCTGCCTTTGACAAGGCCCGGGGTTATCTTCATAAGGTAGAGGATTGTTTTTACCGCTGTTTGGAGGCGGCCCGCCAATCCGGTGAGCTCGAAGCGAAGCAGGATTGCCGGGTAATCGCCCGCTTTTTACTCAATACCCTGGTGGGCATGATGGTGCTGAGCAAATCAGGGCCGGCCAAAGACGAATTGGAAGCGATGGTTGCCGTGGCTCTGGCGAGCTTAACAGGATAGAAGGTGATTTTGCTTCCCCTGTTGGTTCAGGGGGAGTTCTGGATGGGGTTGTGCCCCGGTTTTTTTAACCTAAAACAGAACGAACGTTCCGGAAAGGAGTGTTGTCATGACTATGCAAGGCCAATTGGATGCGGTACATCGAGAAATTTCGGCGAAGGTTCCCGATCTGGCGGAAAAATTTGATGCGGATACGGCAGAGGCCATTCGGCAAGGATTGGGAGGCGAGGCCCTGACAAAAGGGGCTCGGATACCCGATTTCGAACTGCCGGATCAATTGGGACGCCCCATTCGATCGGTGGATTTGCTGGCCAAAGGTCCCCTGGTGATCTCCTTCTACCGGGGCAGCTGGTGTCCCTACTGTAATGTGGAATTGCATGCCCTGCAACAGGCTCTGCCCGAGATCCTGGAGCGGGGGGCTTCTCTGGTGGCGATCAGTCCGCAGATACCGGATGCGTCGCTGGACACAGCGGAAAAAAACCAGTTGTCCTTTCCCGTCCTCAGTGATGTCGGCAATGGGGTGGCGCGACAATTCGGTCTGGTTTTCGTTCTCTCGGAACAGCTGCGTCCCCTCTATGCCCAATTCGGTATTGATGTGCCTAAACATGACGGGGATGACAGTTATGAACTGCCGATTCCGGCCACCTATATCGTTGACCGGCAAGGGACGATTGCCGCGGCCCATGTCAATGCCGACTATAAGCAGCGTTTGGAACCTCAGCGGATTCTGGAGATTTTGAGCCCCCTGGCTCAATGCCGGTAAATTGACGGTTTGTACCCCTGTGTAAAAAAGAATGTATTCTCACCCTGTCCCCGACAGATTGATCGGGGGCGGGGTTTTTGTTCAACATCCGTTTTTCCGCCACTCATCCGAAGAGGTGCTCAGGAGGGATCCGGCGGTATTTTTATCGGGGCAAATATGGTTGTGGTATACGGAAAAACTTGTAGCAAAACTGAGGGTTACCCCCATTCATTGCTTGACCTGAACGGTTCTACAGATTACATTAAACTAGCTTTAGCGGATAAATGAAAGGGAGCTCGGGGTGGCGATTCAGGCGGTCGATGGCCGGTTCGAGCCTTGTGGCGGCCTGGCCGGGCGACGGCTGTTCTCTAGGGGCGTCATGGAGATCTTTCAATTTTACGAGGGAGGGTAATTTTTATGGCAACACAAGACACCTGCTGTACCATCGTTCCCTACTTTAAGGTTCACAACGGCAAACTTGATGCCTTCAAAGGCTTGTGTGAAAAGTTTGTCGAAAAAACCAGCCATGAACCCAACTGTCTCTATTACGGATTCAGTTTCGACGGCGATTTGGTTCACTGTCGGGAAGGGTATGAGAACGCCGCAGGCTTATTGGCGCATCTGGAAAATGTCGGAGTCTTATTGGGTGAAGCCCTGCAGATCGCCGACCTGACGCATCTGGAGGTGCATGGCCCCGAGCAGGAGTTGGCCCAATTACGTACTCCTCTGGCCGATTTGAAGCCGCAGTTTTTTGTGCTGGAATATGGGTTTCGGCGTTAAGACAGAAGGGTGCTTCAGCCTTCTCATTTAGGTCCTTTCCGGCCGGGGAAGGGGATGGAACGTGAGTAAGAAGAACGGGGCGAGGGAGTCTGAATGAGTAGCGGTAGTACGGCAGCGATGCCATCCGAGGTCCGTCTGGGGCAGGAATATGAAACTCTGGTCGAGATCGGCAAAGCCTTGACTTCGAGTCTGTCCCTAGACGAGATCTATGGCGTCGTCATGGACAAGGTCAGTCAGCTGTTGCAGCCCGATTCCTGGTCCCTGCTGATTGTTAATGAAAAAACCAAAGAGCTCGATTTTGTCATAACCGTCTCTCCCCGCGCGGAAAAATTGGAAAAAATCCGGCTCAAGCTGGGTGAGGGTATCGCCGGCTGGGTGGCGGAGCATTGCGAACCGCTGGTTGTTCCCGACGTACGCCAGGATGCCCGTTTTTCCAGCCTGGTGGATGAGGCCATCGGATTCGAAACCCGTTCCGTCATCTGTGTGCCATTACGACATCATTCCCGTGCTCTGGGGGTAATCCAGCTCATCAACAGCCTGGAACAATACAGCTTCAGCGAAAAGGATCTGAATATCCTGGTCACTATCGCCGACTTTGCTGCCATCGCCATTGAAAACGCCCGTCTGATGAATCGGATCAATCAATTGACCATTACCGACGATTTGACGGGTCTGCATAACGACCGTCATTTTCAAAAATTGCTGAAATACGAATTTGAACGGGCCCGTCGCTATCAAAAGCAACTCTCCATGGTTTTCATCGATCTCGATCATTTCAAGCAGGTCAACGATACCTATGGCCATCTCACCGGCAGTCAACTGCTGCGGGAAGTCGGTCAAGTTGTCCGGGAGAATTCCCGCCAGGTTGATCATGCCGCGCGCTACGGGGGAGATGAGTTCGTCATTCTGCTGCCGTCCACCGACAAGGAGGGGGCTCT
>JARRKW010000017.1:0-9156 GCA_037387645.1 Desulfuromonadaceae bacterium | reverse complement strand
GTCTCGGGCAAGATGCGATACCGCTCCGTCAATCGGTGCTTGACGGATTACGGTGCAGCCATCACACAGCACATCGTGACCCCACCAGGATGCGTGAGCATCCCGGCAAGAGGCGCTCGTGTGGACGTAGGTACGCATGCCACCCCGCCAGCAAAAAACGATGACGGGCCCACTCCCCTGCCGCCAGGCGCTTTCAACCTGTTCGAGCAAAGTGGGAATCTTCGGCGCTACCAGCTGGACACCGCGCCGCCGGGCGATTTGCTTGCCCTGCTGTTTGTAAAGGGTACCGATTTCGACCCGTTCGGCATCGCTGAAAATCGGCACATTGATGGCGCCGGGGATGGTCGCCTCGGCAAACTCCGCCGGGGTACGCACATCCACCAGCAAAGCCCCCTGATCACGCAGCACCAGGGCCTGTTCCATCGTTATGGTTAAATCGTCTGACATGCATCTTCCCGCCCAAAGGGTCATCAATGCCGCTGTTATACCGGAAATTCCACTTTGCAACAAGCGTTCACATGCGCCGGCTGCAAGGTGTTTGCTCAATTTCCACAAGCCGTATCATTCCCGCAGCTTAGAAAAAATTTGACATTCGCCGTCGTTTGCGTTAGGGTCACAATCCCTGACGCGGGGTGGAGCAGTCTGGTAGCTCGTCGGGCTCATAACCCGAAGGTCGGAAGTTCAAATCCTCCCCCCGCTACCAAAGCATACGAGGGATCTGCAGCAATGCAGGAATCCTCCCCCCGCTACCAAAGCATACGAGGGATCTGCAGCAATGCAGGTCCCTTTTTTGTTTGCCCAGCACCCCGGCGCACAAGGGATCTGCCACAGCGAACAGAGGTACAAAATAGCCCGTCCCAAGAAAAGAGAAAAAGATTAAAACCCGCCGTCCTGCCAGAAATCCTAAAAACATTTGCGCCCCATTATGTGATATGATGAGTCGATATCCGAGATCACAGTTTAATCAATAAATAGGGCGATTGGGTACGAAATCAATGGGCTCTTTCTGTTAACACTTCGCCCAAATCCCACCAGGATTAAAACACTCTACTCTTCGGTGCAGGCGGAATGAAAAACAAGGTCTTTGCAGCAGGCAGGAACAAATTAGCCCATAAGGCGTTGATTGACGCTCTTATTCTGACTGCGACCTTCGTGATCATATATGTTATCTCTTTTAGTTTCGACCTGTTTGAAAATCTGCACACAATTCTGCAAGAGAATGAGGAGCTCGAACTGGATGAAATCATTGTTGTCTCCTCTATATTCTCGATTTTTCTGACCCTTTTTTCCCTGCGGCGCTGGTTCGACTTGAAACAGGCGTTAACCGAAAGGAATATCGCGGAAAATGGGCTGGCCAAAACCAACCAGGAGCTCAACAGCAAACAGCTTAAGCTTGAACAGCACAAGACCTTCAGCGAAAAACTTATTCAGCTCACCAACTTTCTTCAGGTCTGCAAAACCCGTGAAGAGGCGTTTAAATTTATCAGTGAAGCAAGTGCGGCCAATTTTCCAGGCAGTTCGGGCGCCATCTATATTACTCGCGAATCCCGGAATCAACTGAGCAAAGTCGCTGAATGGGGAGAGAAACAAACGGATTTTTTCATTCCGGATGACTGCTGGGCGCTTAGGCTGGGCAAACCGTACAGCTCCATCGCAGAAGGCGACCGACCCTCTTGTAACCATGTGTCGGCAGCAGACAACGCGGCCAGCATCTGCACCCCTCTGACCGCTCATGGAGAAATCATCGGCCTGTTCAGTTTGAAAATGCCCCCTTCTGCCGAGCGGAAAAATATCCCCCCGGAGGACGCATTTGATCAATCACTACTGATGTTTACCGAACAGATCAGTCTGGCGATTTCCAACCTGGCTCTGCATGAAAAATTGAGGAACCTGGCGATTCGAGACCCTCTGACGGGTCTGTTCAATCGCCAGTACCTGCAAGAGATGCTCGAGCGGGAAGTTTACCGCGCCCACAGAAACCAATCCGATCTCGCCGTCCTCATGCTTGATCTGGATCACTTCAAAGAATTCAATGACACCTATGGCCATCTTGCCGGGGATCTGCTGTTAAAAGAGCTTGGGACCTTACTGAGAACGCATTTCCGTCGCGAAGACTTTTGCTGTCGCTTTGGCGGCGAAGAGTTTATTGTCCTGTTGCCGGATATTGATAAAAAAAGGCTCCTCGACAAAACCAGACTGCTCAGGGAAAACATCCAAGAGCTCAATATCGTTCACGAAGGAAAGTCTTTGGATAAAGTGACGGCCTCGATCGGCCTCGCATTTTATCCCGAGAACGGAAAAAACAGTTCCCAGCTGATTGAGTCCGCTGACAAAGCTCTCTACCGCGCGAAAAAAGAAGGTCGCAATCGGGTCTGTTTTGCCGATTAACGATTAGGCTTGCCGGTAACCCTCAAGACGTTCCGAAACAAAAACGGCTTCAAGTCTCACGGCCAAGGAGTGCTCGCCTGCCTTGTAACGGAACAGGAATAATTAATTGACGCTGGCCGGGAATAAGAGCTATCAATATTCCAGCTCACAGAGCCGCGCCGAAGCCGCCCCCACCGGTGAGCGTCCCTGTGATCTTTTCCGTTCACGTGGAGGGAAATATGAGGATTTGTCCCAAATGCGGATTCAGGAACACACAGGACACCCCGGAGTGTCCCAAATGCGGAGTAATCTACGCAAAGGTCGAGCAGGTCAGACAGAACGAACATGTCGCTCGTCAGCAGGAAGCAACCATCAACCAAAAAGTTGAAAAAGAGATGAGCAACCAGGCCTCCGATGAAAGCTACCTTCTTTGGGAACAGGAAGTAAGACACGACAGAAATGCTTATCCACTTATTGGTGTTCTAAGCACCTTTTTCGTTTTTGCTGCGGCAATATTCGGAATTGGCTGTATTGCAGGCGCAGTGTATTTCTGGGACAGCTTAACTCAATTTGGGTTCGTCTCAAACAGAGACAGAATTTTTCTGGTTGGGGCAATAGCTCTCACAGATGCCGTATCAGTTGGCTCCCTGTTGGCAATTGCAAGCGCATTGACCCTGGGCCGCGATATTGCCAACAACACCAGGGCGTCACGGGAATACCTGTTCCAACTGGTTACAACAAAGCAGAAGTGATGAGACCCGCGTCAGACGGAAACATTATCCCCCAACCTGCACATAGACTTCATGGTTTAAAAAGGGGGCCCGTTCAACCGAAATGAACCATTGAAAAATCGACAAGCTCCCGATATCAATGGAAAAAAGATAAAGTGAGTCTGTTTCGCTCCCAACCCGAAACCCGGGGGTTCGAGTTCTACCCCCCCGCTACCAACCGGACCTGCCGTAATGCAGGTCCGGTTTTGTTTCTGCCCATAGGCATGGCTGTCATCTCCCCCCACCTTCTCCTACTGTTCCCCAATCAAGTTGAGGTTGACACATTTACCCCGGGGTGTTAATAAAAAACCTCCCTAATCTCACATTTGGAGGCATCACCGTGATTGAAATCGATTTTGACAAGATGGGCGGCCTGATTCCCGCCGTCATTCAGGATGTGGAAAACGGCGAAGTTCTGATGGTCGCGTTCATGGACAAGAAGACCCTGGAAAACACCCTGCGGGACGGCAAAACCTGGTTTTTCAGCCGCCGTCGGCAAAAGTACTGGATGAAGGGGGAGGAATCGGGGAACACCCAGGACGTGGTCGAAGTCCTGACCGACTGTGACGCCGACACGGTGGTGATCAAGGTCAAACAGAATGGTCCGGCCGCCTGCCATACCGGCAATCGCAGCTGTTTTTATGTGCGCTGGGAAGACGGCCAGTGGGTTGAACACAGCAATCCCCTGTTCAATCCCGACGACGTCTATAAGAAGAAATAACACCCGAGGGGAGAGCTGTTATGGGCAATGAATTGAAATTCGGCATTCCCAAGGGAAGCCTGGAAAACGCCACCATTGAGCTGTTTCAAAAGGCCGGCTGGAAAATCACCGTTCATTCGCGCAACTATTTCCCCTCGGTGGACGATGATGAAATGAACTGCAAACTCATTCGTCCCCAGGAGATGAGTAAATACGTACAGCGCAACACCATCGATGTCGGCATCGCCGGCCGCGACTGGGTGCGGGAAAACGCCTCGGATGTGGTGGAAATCTGTGAAATGGTTTACAGTAAGGTTTCGCGCCGCCCGGCCCGCTGGGTGCTGGTGGTCACCAAAGACTCGCCGGTGCAGAAACCGGAAGATCTGGCCGGCGCCACCATTTCCACGGAACTGGTCGGCTTCACCCAGCGCTACTTCGCCGAACGGAACATTCCGGTCACGGTGGAATTTTCCTGGGGCGCCACCGAAGCCAAGGTGGTCGACGGGCTGTGCGACGCCATCGTCGAGGTGACCGAAACCGGCTCCACCATCAAGGCCAACGGTCTGCGCATCGTCTGCGAACTGATGGAATCGGTCCCGGTCATGATCGCCAGCAAGGCGGCTCTGGCCGATCCCTGGAAACAGGGAAAGATTGAACGCATCGCCACCATGCTGAAATCGGCCCTGAATGCCGAAGGGATGGTCGGGCTGAAAATGAACGCCCCGGGGGACAAAATCGAGGAAATCATCCGCATTCTGCCGAGTCTCAACAACCCCACCGTCTCCCATCTCTACAACTCGGACTGGGTTTCCATCGAAAGTATTCTGCCGGAAAAAAAGGTGCGTCATATCGTGCCCGAATTGATCCAGATCGGCGCCCAGGGCATTGTTGAGTATCCGTTGAATAAAATCATCTGATTTTCTTACGACAGTTCCGAAAAACCGAAAACCGGCGTACCCGCAACAGCGGTTACGCCGGTTTTTCTATGCACGGACCCCCGCCCGGGGAAACAAATCCTTGAACGATCCCCCCGCCGTCCGGCCAATGACGCGATTGCCTGGCCAGCCATTGCGACATCGGCTAACTTTGCGCGGGCTGCGACCCAACACTCATGAATAAACCCATGAAAAACAAAGGCTTTCCCTGCTTTTATTGCGAGTCTTTGCTTGCAATGACGTTAGCATCTGCTAGTTTTTTCCATTACAACAACTCACACGAGGAGGGAAAAATGATTGGAAAACCATGGATGCTGCCCATTTTCTGTCTGCTTCTGCTGGCTATCACCAGCCTAGCCCTGGCCACGACCCAGGAAGAAGAACACCTCGGACACCTACTCTATTTCGACCAGTACCTCTCCCTCAACCACAATCAATCCTGCGCCAGCTGTCACCATCCCCACGCCGCCTTCGCCGATCCCCTGAATGCTGATTTTCCCGCTGACTATGTCGTATCCCTCGGCTCGGACGTCACCCTGAACGGGGGCCGAAATGCACCGACCTCCGCCTACGCGGCCTTTATTCCCATCTTCCATTCTGACGGCGACAACTATGTCGGCGGCCAATTCTGGGATGGGCGCGCCGACACCCTGAAAGATCAGGCCAAAGGCCCGTTTGTGAATGGCGTTGAAATGGGTCTGGCCGACGCCGCCGCGGTCATGGCGGCGATTGCCGACCCCCGCAATCCCCGCAGTAAATTCTATCAGGAGCTGTTTCTTTCCCTTTACGACATAGACCTCAGCACTCTGGATCTGTCGGACAGCGTTCAGGTCGCCAATGCCTATGATAAAACGGCCGAGGCCATCGCCCGCTTTGAACAGACCTGGCGCTTCACCAAATTCACCTCAAAGTATGACTATTATCTGGCCGGGGCGGCGGAACTTACCCCGCAGGAACTGGCCGGCCTGGAAATTTTCAACGGCAAGGGGAATTGTACCGCCTGTCATCCCAGCGCGCCGGAAATCAAACCCGACGGCTGCCTGGTTCCGCCCCTGTTCAGCAATTACAGTTACGAAAACCTGGGCCTTCCCAAAAGTGAAAATCCGATGATTGCCAGCTTCCCCATTGATTACGGTCTCGGCGGACGGCTGGGTGACGCCGCTGAAAACGGCAAATTCCGGGTGCAAACCCTGCGCAATATCGCCAGCACCCCACCCTATGGCCATAACGGTTACTTCGCAACCATCGAGGACATGGTTCTGTTTCTCAACACGGCCGGGGACGGCTCCTGGCCTCCCCCGGAAGTTGATGCCGACAACGTCAATCGGGAGGAATTGGGAAGTCTTGGGCTGACCCCGCAGGAGCAGGCCGATCTGGTGGCGTTTCTTAAAACTTTAGACGATTGCTACGCTGAAACCACGCCGAAAAACTTCGTATTGCCTCCGCTGACGCCGCTGGATTGAGGGATTTCCGCGGCTTAACCACAGCTCGACAATAAACGATGGCGACTCCCGATAGGGGGTCGCCATCATCCATCCCGGCCGTCGCCTAGAGCTGCCCTGCAACGATCAAAACATGGTATCGACGAAGGTTTCGACCTGTTGCATCTCCTGAACAATACCGGCCACATCAAAACTGTCCGGATCAATATCAACCCCCTCGGGAAAAACCGGGAGTTTACCCTCATGGACCAGGTAATCGGCCAGGTAGGTAATGGCCGACATTGTTTCCATCTCCAGCAGTCTTCCCGGGTCATGATGCCCGTCGATGGCCTCAATAACCACCTCCGGCAAATTCCATTTAGCCGCCAACAGAACTCCGGCCTGGATATGATACTTCTCCATCAGACTGTTCCAGGTGGCAGCGACCATTTCGAACTCGGACAACAGATCATGTAGCACCATCTTGCCGACATCATGCAACAGCCCGCAGACAAAGGCGACCTCATCATCGCTGCCGAGACTTTCAGCCAGTCGCTTGGCCACATAGGCGCATTTAAAGCTGTGCCGCATAAACTGGATGATTTCACCACGGCTTTGGCCCGACACCTGCGCCAGCGAAGTGGTGGTCACGATGCCGAGCAAGACCTTGAACCCCACCATGACAATGGCATGCTGCACCGAGGCAACCGGATTAACGAGACTGTAAAAAGAAGAATTAACAACCTTGAGAATTTTCGAGGTAAGAACCTGGTCGGCCATGACAATCTTCAAGACGTCATGCACCGAACCGTCCGGCGAATCCATGATCCGCTGAATCTGGGTGATGGCTTTGGGGGGCGAGGGAATATTGAAATCTTCTCCCATGATTCGCTGACTGATCACTTCAAACAGGGAATCATCGAGTTGCTGCTCTTGCTCTCGACTTTCCTCATCCCGGCGGCGAGCCTTGGCGATGGCTTCATCGATGGATAATCGGATCAGCGAAAGTGGATTTTTTTCCGGCTTCATCCCCTCGAAGATAAAAAAACCCTCCTCCCACGCCAAAACGTCCGCCAGAACCAGCAAAAGCCGCTGGGTTTGCAGTTTCCGCAAAGCCGTCTGATCGAGGATGTTGCTTGCCACCAGCTGACGAATCAAAGGAATACCCCGTTCCTGACTCTGACGCTGGGCCTGAACCAACTGTTCCCGGTCCACAAGTCCGGCTCCGTTCAAAATATGTTCGTAACTTTCTTCCCGCCGGTTGGAGCGCAAGCCCCCTTCCAGCAGCCCTTCATAGAGGTGAAAGATTTTCTGCACCGAGTCTTTGACCAGGGTCAATCTGCCGCTTTGCTGCTTCCCGCCGATCCATTCCAGCAGATCCTGCATCGGCATGAGCTTCAAATCTCCCTGCAGAGTATTTGCGGCCAATGTTGATCCTTTTTCTCTCTCACCTTGCCTCATGGTCGGCAACTCCCCCGCTGAAAAAACCGCCGGAACCGACACCAGCGGTTAGCGGTCTCTTTTGCAACGATCTCGTCCCAAGCCCACTTTGGAGATCAGCAAAAAAACCGATAGAATTTTTTATCCTGTACCCTGGGCCCTTGTCAATCCCTCCTGGGATGAAAAATGGTGCAAGGACAGGATCATCGCCATGTTGCCATAAAAAACTTCAGCAACATTCCGAACCACTATTGAGGAAGAACGTACCAGAGCACGGAAAAATAGTGACAACTGCTGCCGAGCAGGACAAAAAGATGCCAGATGGCGTGGTTGTAGGGAATCCGATCCCAGGCATAAAAAATGATTCCTCCGGTATAGGCCACGCCCCCGGCCAGCAGCCAACCCATTCCGGCCGGAGTTAGAACGGTCAGCAGGGGTTTGAATGCGATTACCGCAATCCAGCCCATAGCAATATAAAAAACTGGAGCCAGAATTTGCAGCCGGTGGGTCATGAATGCTTTAAAAATCACACCGCCGATCGCCAATCCCCAAACCGTGCCGAACAACGACCAGCCCCAGGCACCACGCAGGGAGACCAGGGTAAAGGGAGTATAGGTTCCGGCAATGACCAGGTAGATTCCGGCATGATCAAGGATGCGAAACAGGTAGCGCAGGCGCGGAGCACGAAAGGTATGATAAAGCGTTGAAATCACATAAAAAGCAGTCATGAGCGAACCGAAGACAGTAACACTGACTACACACCAAACATCTCCGTTGGTACTGGCGGCGACAATTAGGACCACCAGTCCGATCAAACTGAACAGGGCACCGGCACCGTGGGTCAGCCGGTTGGCCCATTCCTCTTTTTCACTGTAATAAACCAGATGGTCCCGAAGTGAATCCGTCATGACTCAAGTTCACTCTCCTGCAAAAGTCAAATTCGCACGACTTCAACCAGATAACCATCGGGATCCGCCAGAAAATAAAAGGCCGATTTGCCGTCCGGCAATCCTTTGATGGGCTTGGGAGAAAAACCCTGTTCCTGGTGCCGACGATGGGATTCTTCCAGATCCTGGACTCCCACCGCCAGATGGGAATAACCGTTCCCCAATTGATAGGGTTCCGTTTGCTCGTGATTCCAGGTCAGTTCCAGCTCGAACAGTCCACCGGGAGCTTTCAGATAACTCAGGGTGAACTTGTATTCGGGAAACTCCTTGCGCCGGGAGATTTCGAAACCGAAAGCCTGCTGATAAAATTGTTCCGATTTTTCCAGATTCAATACCCGGATACAGCTGTGAAGCATCTGGTAGTTCATGTCTTTCTCCTAAGGTTTCAGGCAAAACTACTTTTGTTTAAATGGTGCCACAAGAAGGGGAAGTTGAAAAGAGGGGGGAAACCGCTCCCGCGGGAATTTGTACTTCGAAAATCACAACCGTCGGGTCTCGCCCCGACAAGCGACCTTCTTTTTGTTAAACGACAAAAAGGAGGCAAAAAACGTTGCCACTGGCGTGGGGCGCTGCTGT
>JARRKW010000016.1:0-15762 GCA_037387645.1 Desulfuromonadaceae bacterium | reverse complement strand
ACCCAGTTGCGGGCCATTTTGCAGGCTTCGTCGTTTGGGCAGGTGCGATTGTTGTTCCCGATGATTTCCGGCGTTGCGGAAGTCAGGGCCTGTAAGGCGTTGTTGCAGGAAGCCAGTAATGAGTTGCGGGCGGAAGGGCTCCCCTTTGATCCAAACGTCCCCATTGGGGTCATGATCGAGGTTCCCTCGGCGGCTCTGATCGCCGACCTGCTGGCGCGGGAAGTTGATTTTTTCTCCGTGGGGACCAATGATCTGATTCAGTATTATCTGGCTGTCGATCGGGGGAATGAGCATGTCGCTTATCTCTATGAGCCTATGCATCCGGCGATTTTACGCGCTTTGCAAGCCATTTGCCGCGAGGCTCGAGCGGCGGGGATCCCGGTGGGAATGTGTGGCGAAATGGCTTCCGATCCTTTGTATACGCTGGTTCTGTTGGGTCTTGGTTTTGACGAACTGTCCATGAATCCTCCGAATATCCCTCGGGTCAAGGAAATTCTGCGGCAGGTACGAAAAACGGAAGGGACGGAACTGTTGGCTGCCCTGTTGCAGCTCAGTACGGGATCCGAATGCAATCGCTTCCTGGAAAACGAAATGAGTCGGAGATTCCCCGAGATTTTCAATGCAGTTTTGTAATTTTAATTGACAGGGCTGCGCGGGGTTACGTATAACTAAATGTTCATATAAACTCAGAGACTAAAAAGGGGGCCCATCTCCATGGCCATGACTGATTTTCTCTTCACTTCAGAATCTGTTACGGAAGGACATCCGGATAAGGTCGCTGATCAGATATCCGATAGTATTCTTGACGCCATTCTTGAACAGGATCCCAAATCCCGAGTTGCCTGCGAAACCCTGGTGACCACCGGCATGGCGATGATTGCCGGGGAAATCACCACCAATGCCCGCATCGACTATCCCGATCTGGTCAGACAGACCATTAAGGAAATCGGTTACAACGATTCGTCCATGGGTTTTGATTGGGAAACCTGCGCCGTGCTGACCTCCATCGACCGGCAATCGCCGGACATTTCCCAGGGGGTTAGCGAGGGTGAAGGCCTTTTTGCCGAGCAGGGCGCAGGGGATCAGGGGCTGATGTTCGGCTTTGCCTGCAATGAAACCAAGGAACTCATGCCCATGCCCATTGTTTTTGCCCATAGGTTGACCAAGCGTCTGGCCGATGTGCGCAAAAGCGGTCTGTTGCCCTTTTTGCGGCCGGACGGCAAATCCCAGGTTTCCATTCAATACATCAACGATGAGCCGATTCGGGTGGATTCGGTGGTGGTGTCTTCGCAACATACGCCCGATGTCACCTATGAAACCATCAAAGAGGCGATTATCGAAGAAGTCGTCAGAAAGATGATTCCGGACCATCTGCTGGATGATAAAACCACCTATCTGATTAATCCGACCGGACGTTTTGTGGTTGGCGGTCCCATGGGGGATTGCGGTCTGACCGGCCGGAAGATCATCGTCGATACCTATGGCGGGCAGGGGTCCCACGGTGGCGGTGCCTTCTCCGGGAAGGATCCCTCCAAGGTGGACCGCAGTGCCTCGTACATGGCCCGTTATATCGCCAAAAACATCGTTGCCGCCGGCTTGGCCGATACCTGTGAAGTCCAGTTGGCTTATGCCATCGGGGTTGCGCAGCCGGTTTCCGTCATGATCAACACCTTCGGTACCGGCAAGATTCCTTCCAACGAAATCGCCAGAATCACGCGGGAAGAATTCGATATGCGCCCCCGGGCCTTTATCGAAACCCTTGATCTGCTCCGGCCCATTTACCGGAAAACCGCTGCCTATGGTCATTTCGGGCGTGAATTGCCGGAATTTACCTGGGAACGGACCGACCGTATCGATTCCCTGCGCAGCCGGGCCGGAATGTAAGGTTTTGGCGCCGTGAACTGATCCAAA
The DNA here is from genome assembly GCA_037387645.1 of Desulfuromonadaceae bacterium. Taxonomy (GTDB): domain Bacteria; phylum Desulfobacterota; class Desulfuromonadia; order Desulfuromonadales; family Trichloromonadaceae; genus Trichloromonas. The sequence continues at coordinate 13,851 of JARRKW010000016.1, read as the reverse complement.
GGGGCGAACCATCCGGTTCGCCCCTTTTTTTACTTTGTTTTTTACCGACGGTTTTTGGGGAGAAACGGGTGGTTCCCAAACTATCCATCATTGTTCCGGTTTTGAATGAGGCTGCGACTTTGCCGGGATTATTGCAGTCGCTGGCGATGCAATCGGAGCGGAATATTGAACTCATTGTCGTTGACGGCGGCTCAACGGACGGGACCGGGGAGTTGCTGGCCAGCTGTCGGCGGCAACTTGATTTTCCACTGGCGCTGCTGGCGACAGCTGCCGGTCGCGGGCGGCAGCTGAACGTCGGCGCGCAACAGGCCAGGGGCGATAACCTCCTGTTTTTGCATGCGGACTGCCGTTTCCATAACCCCCGCGCCCTTGCCGAAAGCTTATCCTGCTTTTCCACGGAAATTGCCAGGCGAGGGGATGACGCCCTGGCTGGTCGTTTTGCCCTGTGTTTTTCCGGCAGCCGAGCCGCTGCGATTCTGCCGTTTGCCTACTATGAAAGCAAGGCGCGTTTGAACCGTCCCGGTTGCATTCATGGGGATCAAGGGATTTTGTTGCGGCGCAACTTCTTCGATCAAATCGGAAGATTTGATGAATCCTTGCCTTATCTTGAAGATGAGCGTCTGGCCGCCGCCGTGTTCCGTATGGGACAATGGCTTCTGTTGCCGGCGGAAATCCATACTTCCGCCAGGCGATTTGAGGAGGAAGGTTTGTTTCCCCGCCAGCTGTTGAATGCGCTGATTCTGGGTGCCGAAGCGGCAGGGCTGGAGGTCTTTTTGCGCCGAGCCCCGGCTCTCTATCGACAGCAGAACCATGCCGAGCGACTTGCTCTGCTCCCTTTCTTTTTGCAGTTGACCGCTTTATTTCGGCAGATGCCCTGGCGGCAGAGGATTCGAACCTGGTATCGCGCTGGTCGTTTTCTGCGCGACAACGGTTGGCAGCTTTTACTGGTTTTCGATGTTTGGTCGGGCGTACGTCAAAACAGCTCCTATCGGGGCGAAGCAACCCCTGTGCTGGACCGGTTTGCTCCCTGGTTCGACAGATTCACCGATCATGTTGTCGGGCATCTGCTGGCGACGGTTATTCTCTGGAGTCTTATTCAGGGGACAACCCAGATCCTGCGGGCAAGAGAGGCTCTGGTTGGAAACCGTTCCCATCCGGCCGTGTTGTGATACCTACGACTATTGGACTCTTTCAAGGGTTGACAAGATTTCTTGTCCGCTTTGCCGCTTTTGCCGTTTGCCCGGATTATGGTAAAATGAGCAAGTGCGGTATATTTCACAATTTTACAGAACATGGAGGCCCTATGTTTTCCCCGGTAAAATACGTCTTTCCATTGTTTTTGCTGGTCGTTTTGCTGGCCGCTTGCTCATCTTACAAAAGCCAGGAAGTTTCCTTCAGGCCCCCCCATGCCTATGCCGGGATGCAACTGGTGGCCGGGGCTCAGGTTGCGGCTGAAGCCTTTGCCGACAAGTCCCAGGCCAAGGAGATTTTCGGTTTTGATGTTCGCGGGGCAGGCCTGTTGCCGGTTCAGGTTATTATCGACAATACGGGCAATTACGGTCTGGAAATCGTTCCGGCCCAGACGTTTTTGATCGATGCGGAAGGGAATTATTGGAACCTGTTGGACAATCGAACCGCCTATCAGCGCCTGGAAAAGAATTCCGACTATGCCGATATCGCCCGTGGCGCGGGTAAGGGATCGTTGCTGGGTGCTGCCGGGGGCGCCATTGTCGGAGCGGCCATCGGTATTGTCACCGGAGAAAATGTCGGTACCGCTATGGCCAAGGGCGCCGCCATAGGCGCTGCCGGCGGGGCGGTTATCGGTGGGGCTGGAGGAGGTACTTCGGCCGACACCGGGCGGCAGATATCCAGGGATTTGGTAAACAAGCAGCTGGAGAACCGAACCATTCAGGCGGGAAGCCTGGGGCGTGGTTTTCTGTTTTTCCCGGGGGAAGCGAACTCGGCCAGGGAGCTCCGGATTCAATTCAGGGTGGTCAACAGCCTGGCGGTTCACACCGTTGTGCTTCCCCTGTAAGCAGGAGAAATCTTTTCAAATTTACCCAGGTGGGCCGACCGGCCCACCTTTTTTTGTGCTTGACGAGTCGAATGATCGATGTTAAATCAAGAAAAGTTGATATAGCTAACCCGATAAAGTTGATCATAGTATGTTGAACGTATTCAAAGCGTTGGCGGATGAGACCCGGTTGCGTTTGGTGGCCGTTTTGTCCCAGGGGGAATTTACGGTTCAGGAGCTGACGTCCGTGCTGAAAATGGGACAGTCACGGGTTTCCCGACACTTGAAAATTCTTTCCGAAGCGGGAATCATCTCGGTCAAACGTCAGGGGACCTGGGCCTATTATCGTTTGCAAGGCAGCAGTGAGTTTTTCCTCCAACTGCTTCCTTTGCTGCCCCCGTCTTTTGCGGCATTGGATCATTTTGCCGAAGACCTCGCGCAAGTCAGCGCTATTTTGGATCGCAGGCGGCGCCGCAGCCTGGAATTTTTTGACGAACATGCTCGCCAATGGGATCGGTTCACCCGGAACCTGTTACCGGTCCCCGATTATCTTGAGATCGTTTTAGGGGAAATCCCCCAGTGCGATCTTCTTCTCGAAGTCGGGGTAGGTACCGGCAACGTGTTGTCTTCCCTGCGCGCAAAAGCGTCACGCATTATCGGCGTTGATCATTCGGTGGCCATGCTGGATCAGGCCCGAGACCGGATTCGACGAGAGGGCTTGGCCGATATTGAATTTCGCCTGGGCGAAATGTCGCATTTGCCCATCGGCGATGGCGAGGTGGATTGTCTGTTGTTGAATATGGTACTGCATCATGCCGGTGAACCGGAGCGTATTTTTAGTGAAGTTGTACGGGTTTTGTCGCCGGGCGGGGTTTTGGTCATCGCCGATCTGCAGCGTCATGAGCAGGATTGGGTACGTGATCGGTTGGCCGATCAATGGCTTGGATTCGAGTCGGAAGAACTCAGCCGTTGGTTACAGGCCGCCGGATTGGTTTGGCAGCGGTATATTCCCGTTGCCGGAGAGGCGAAGCAGCAGGCGGTATTTATTCTCAGCGCCGTACCACAGCCCGTAACCATGGAGTCGGCTGTTTCCGGGGGTTGAGGGGTTTTCCCCTGTCGCTTTAGAAGGCAGATTTCAAGGTCAAGGATTTATCGTTAGCGAAACTGGGCCGCAAGGAGATTGAACTGGCCGAAGTCGAAATGCCGGGCCTGATGGCCCTGCGCGAAGAATATCGCCAGGCCCGACCGTTGCAGGGCGCGCGTATAACCGGATCGTTACATATGACCATTCAGACGGCGGTTTTGATTGAAACCCTGGTTGAGCTGGGAGCACGGGTGCGTTGGGCCAGTTGCAATATATTTTCCACCCAGGATCAGGCGGCCGCCGCCGTTGCCGTGGGACGCAACGGCACTCCGGATGACCCGCAGGGGATTCCAGTCTTTGCCTGGAAAGGCGAAACCCTGGCCGAGTACTGGTGGTGCACCGAACAGGCTCTGTCCTGGCCCGATGGACAGCTCCCCAATATGATCCTGGACGATGGCGGCGATGCCACCATGATGGTGCTCAACGGTGCTGTTTTTGAACAGGAGGGCATCCCGGACCTCGGGCAGGAAGATGCCGAAGACTGGGTTGAGCTGGTCAACTGCCTGCGCTCTTCCATTGCGGAAAAGCGCAACGATTGGACACAGCTGCGTAAAGCGATCCGCGGTGTCACGGAAGAGACGACCACCGGCGTGCATCGGCTGTATCAGCTGCAGAAGGAAGGCAAGTTGCCTTTCCCGGCCATGAACGTCAACGATTCGGTGACCAAAAGCAAATTCGACAATGTCTACGGCTGTCGACACAGTCTGGTTGACGGCATCATGCGGGCTACCGATGTCATGCTGTCAGGGAAGATTGCGGTGGTGTGCGGCTACGGCGATGTAGGCAAAGGCTGCTGTCAATCGCTGCGGGGACAGGGCGCGCGGGTTATCGTGACCGAAATCGACCCCATTTGCGCTCTGCAGGCCCTGATGGAGGGGTATGAGGTGACAACCCTGGAAGAGGTGGTCGATGAGGCCGATCTTTTTGTTACCACCACCGGCAACTATCATATCATCACTGCCGACCACATGGCCAAGATGAAACATAACGCCATTGTCGGCAATATCGGTCATTTCGATAACGAAATTGACATGGCCGGTCTGGCCAGGGTGGCGGGAATCCAAAAGATCAACATCAAGAATCCCCAGGAGCATGGCAATCAGCTCGATCAGTGGATTTTCCCCGACGGCCATGCCATTTTGGTTCTGGCCGAAGGGCGCCTGCTCAATCTCGGGTGCGCCACCGGGCATCCCTCTTTCGTCATGTCCAACAGTTTCAGTAATCAGGTGATCGCCCAGATTGAGTTGTTTGCCAATGCCGGGCAATATGACAATAAGGTCTATGTGCTGCCTAAACATCTGGATGAAAAAGTGGCCCGGTTGCATCTGGGCAAACTGGGCGCCAGGCTGACAACCCTGACCCAACAGCAGGCGGATTATATCGGAGTATCCATCGAAGGGCCCTATAAGCCCGATCATTATCGGTATTGAGTCGTTATTTCCTGTTTGTCAATATAAAACCGGCGGGCTCTTTAGGGCCCGCCGGTTTTTCTTTAGGAACGAATCAGTCACGAATCCACAGGAGCAGCCAGAGGCCGATCAGACTGAAGAGGAAGACGGGAGCCCAGGCGGCCGCCAAGGGAGGCAGAATGGCGGCATAGCCGAAAGCCATGAATGCGGCCTGGATGAAATAGAAAATAATGCCGACGGCTACGGTGAAGGTCATGCCGATGGCCAGGCTGACGCCCCGGCCTTTACGCAAGGCAAAGGGGACGCCCAGAATCGCCATGGCCAGGCAGGTGAAGGGTTGAGACAGGCGCGAGTGCATATCCACCTGATAACGGCGGGCATCATAACCCTCGTTTTGCAGTTTGCCGATTAGGCGATGCAGTTCGAAAAAACCCATTTGGTTGGTTTTGTAGAGGGTTTCGACCAGGTCCTGCGGTTTTCTGTTCAGGTCCAGACGTTGCCGCGCGAGGGTGCGGTTGTCCGTAATAATGCCGGTTTGGGGACTGAAGGAATATTCGGTGAAGTTTTCAAAGAGCCAGGCCCCCTCGACATATTGGGCTTGTGGAGAGTCTTTGCGGTCAGTCAACCTGAATTGATCATCAAATTCCAGAATGGAAATATCCTCGAGAACCCCCTGTTCCGGATCGGAATGGCCGATATGGAAAATGGTATTGTTTTCCCTGAACCAGATGTGATCGCTTCTAAAATGTACTTCCGGTTTGCCTTGCACCTCGACCCGTTTAAGATAATAGAGTCCCCTCTGGTTCAAGGGGATCAGGTATTCATTCAGGAAAAAGATGAACAGGGTTAGGGCCAGGGCGGTTCCCCAGAGGGGCAGGATCACCCGCCAGATGCTGACTCCGCTACTGCGCATGGCGGTCAGTTCATTGCTCCTGGAGAGTCCGCCAATGGTGCCAAAGCAGGCCAGCAAAACGGCGAGAGGGACGATCTGAACGGCGGCCACGGGCATGGTATGCAGAAAATAACGGCAATAGACGGCAATGCCGACGCCGTGTTCAATGAAATCGTCAACCTTTTGGAAAAAATCGATGAGCAGGAAAATGCCGACGAAGGCTCCCGTGGACAACAAAAAGAGTCGGTTAAACAGACTGAGAATATAGCGGTTCAGCAGAGTCATGGCTTCTCTTTCCGCTTCAGGTTTCGCCAGTAGGCTGGGCTGAGCCAGTCCAAAGCGGACAGCCGTTTCTCCCTGGCCGTCTGTTGGAACAGAATGATGCCGCCGGCCAAAAAGACCAGATTCGGCAGCCATAGACAGGGGCCGGGAGGAAACCCCGCTTCAATGGCCAGGGTTTCCATGAAGGAGAGGGACAGGTAGTAAATGAGGAAAACCGCCAGGGCCAGGGAAAATTCCCCGCCGCGGCCGGAACGATGGGTCTGAATGCCCAGTGGAATGCCGATCAGGGCGAAAATGAGCGGAGCCAGAGGGAGGGCCAAGCGTTTGTGGAACTCAATAGCCAATTTGGTTTGTCTTTTGGCGGTCGGTTTTTCGGAAGAAGCCGTGATCAGACCTTGAAACGGCATTTCCTTTGGCTTAAGTGCCTTATCCTCCGTTTTCTCCAGTTGCTGGGCGAGATTGAGATTCAGATCATAGGTGGTAAATTTGACGATCTGGTAAGATTTTTTCTCGGCCGATGAGCGGTGAATGGTGCCATTTTCCAGGCGTAGGGTCAGGGTCAGGGTCTGTGGGTCGGAAATGATCCGGCCGGATTGGGCCAGGATGATGGCGGGGTCCTGACTGGTTCGCTGGTCGAAAATCAGGATCCCCCTGAAGGTGTCCCGGCGTTCATCGATCTGGTTGGCGTAGAGGACGAGATTGTCGAAATCGCTGTTGAAGACCCGGGGTTGAATGCCACCGCTGGCGCGGTTCGAGGCCAGGTTGAAGATCTGTTTGCGGAAAGCCCGATTGCCGGCCGGACCGGCGACAAGGGTCAACAGACCGGTGACAAGACTGGCGATAAGGGCCAATACCATAACGGTTCGGGTCATGCCGTAGAGGCTGATGCCGCTTGCTTTAAAAGCAATGATCTCATTTTCGGAGGACAGCCGGCCGAAGCCGAGCATGACTCCCACCAGGACGGCCAAGGGCAGGGTAATAACCAGAAAAGAAGGGAACAGGCAGAGAAGTAATCGGCCGATATCGGTTAGAGGAACCCCCTTGTTGATGACCAGTTCCATCAACTTGAGAATGCGCCCCATGAACAGAATGAAGGTGAAAACCGTCAGACCGAGTCCCGTCGGAACGGCTATTTCTCTGGCGATGTATAAACTGATTTTCCGGCTCGACATGGCTGCGAAGTTTAGACTAAGTGGGGGCGCTTGTAAACCAGATTCGGTGTGATTTTTCACTTGCCCCGGCTGGCACCTCATGTTATACACACACGTTAATTGTCAATACGCACGTTCTCCGACTTAGCGGATAGGTGCTCTGCCGTAAACAGGTAGGGAATTCGCTGGGGTTGACGGGAGCGGAGGCCAACAACCAATGTAAGGAGATAGGTAACAATGGTACAGATTACCATGAAGCAACTGCTTGAGGCAGGTGTGCACTTCGGACACCAGACCAAGCGCTGGAACCCGAAAATGAAGCCCTATATTTTCGGAGCCAGAAACGGCATTTACATCATCGATCTGCAGAAGACGGTTCGGTATTTTCGATCCGCCTACGATTTCGTCAAGCAGACTGTTGAGAATGGCGAGAAGATTCTTTTTGTCGTAACCAAAAAACAGGCGCAGGATGCCAGTTCGGAGGACACGGTTCGTGCGGGTCAGTTCTATGTAAACAATCGCTGGCTCGGCGGGATGCTGACCAACTTCTCCACCATCAAGGGGAGTATCGACCGGCTGAAAAAGATTGAAGCCATGGCCGAAGACGGAACCTACGACCTGATCACCAAGAAAGAAGCGTTGCAGCTTGAACGGGAGCGGGCCAAGCTGGAGAAGAGCCTGGGGGGCATCAAGCATATGACCAAGCAGCCGGGAGCGGTGTTTGTTATCGATCCCAAAAAAGAGATCATTGCCGTCAAGGAAGCGCGCAAGCTGGGTATTCCCGTTATTGCCGTGGTGGATACCAACTGCGACCCGGACGATATTGACTACATCATCCCCGGTAATGACGATGCCATTCGCGCCATCCGCCTGTTTGCCTCCAAGATCGCTGATGCCTGTATCGAGGGTGGCCAGGCGCGTGAAGCCATTATCCGTACGGATTCCGAAGGTGCCGATGTTCAAGCTGAGGCAGCCGAGGTTGAGGCGGCTGTGCCTGCCGAAGAGCCTGTGGTGTCGACGGAAGCCTGAACGACGAGTGTAACTTGCCGATAGGTGTTTTTGCGGCAACTTGCCCTGAAATCGGATATGAACAGAATTTTCTCCCGGCGTAAACGAGTCTTTATGCCGGGTGGTGGGAGGATAAAGAAGTGCAAATTACTGCTTCAATGGTTTCCGAGCTGCGCGCCAAAACCGGCGCGGGGATGATGGATTGTAAAAAAGCGCTGGGCGAAACCGGTGGCGATATGGAAGCCGCCATCGATTTTTTGCGGCAGAAAGGGCTTTCGGCTGCGGCGAAAAAAGCGGGCCGGGTGGCCGCCGAAGGGATGGTTGTTGCCGCAGGCGAAGGGATTGTCGGCGCCATTGCTGAAATTAATGCGGAGACGGACTTCGTGGCCAAGAATGCCGCGTTTCAGTCTTTTTCGGCCGGTGTTGCTGAAGCGGTTATTTCCGCCAAGCCCCAGGATCTGAGTGCTCTGCTGGAAGCTCCCTTCCCGGGTACGGGGCGTACGGTCGCCGAAGAACAGACCCATCAGATTGCGACCATCGGTGAGAATATCAACGTGCGGCGTTTTGCCCGCTTTGAGGTTGGCTCCGGTGTGGTGGCTTCCTATATCCATGGTGGCGGCAAAATCGGCGTACTGGTGGAGGTGACCAGTGAGAAGGGGGGCGATCCCAGCGTAGCTGGGCTGGCGCGGCAACTGGCCATGCATGTGGCGGCGACCAATCCTCAATACCTTTCCCGCCAGGATGTGCCTGAAGATGTTTTGGAACGGGAGAAAAACATTATGCGGGTCAAGGCCAAGGAAAGTGGCAAGCCCGATAATATTGTTGAGAAAATTCTTGAAGGCCAGGTCAATAAGTTTTTCGGTGAGGTCTGTCTTTTGGAGCAGGCCTATGTAATTGATCCCGATCAGAAGGTCGCCAAGGTTGTCGAGGCCCTGGGCAAGGAAATTGGTGCGCCGGTTCAGTTGTCCAATTTCGTCCGGTTCCAACTGGGTGAGGGGATCGAAAAGCGCGAGGATGATTTCGCTTCGGAAGTTGCTTCGCTGGTAAAATAGTCCTTTTGCTGTTTGTTGAATTGTATGTTGATAGCGTTTCCCCTTTTGGGGAAGCTGACGGGTAGATATATGTCTGACCGAAAACCGGTTTATCGTAGAATTCTACTGAAACTCAGTGGCGAAGCTTTAGCCGGGAAACAGGGATATGGCATCGATCCCGAGGTTATTGCCGATATTGCCGAGGAAATCCGTGAGGTGATTTCCCTCGGCGCGCAGGTGGCTTTGGTCATCGGTGGTGGTAATATCTTCCGGGGTGTCGCTGCGGCCTCAAGGGGGATGGATCGGGCCAGTGCCGATTATATGGGGATGCTGGCGACGGTCATGAACAGTCTGGCCATGCAGGATGCCCTGGAAAAGGTCGGTGTAACCACGCGGGTTCAATCGGCCATTGAAATGCAGGAGGTAGCAGAGCCGTACATTCGGCGGCGGGCGGTACGCCATCTCGAAAAAGGGCGCGTAGTCATTTTCGGCGCCGGAACCGGGAACCCCTTTTTTACTACGGATACGGCGGCCAGTCTCCGAGCCATGGAGATTGGCGCCGATGTCATTCTCAAGGCGACCAAAGTTGACGGGGTTTACGATTCCGATCCGGCAAAAAACAAGGATGCGGTAAAATTGCCCAACCTGACCTACCTGGACGTGCTGAAGCATGGGTTGCAGGTGATGGACGCCACGGCTATTTCTCTGTGTATGGATAATGGTCTTCCCATCGTAGTTTTCGATCTGACCCGCCGGGGCAATATTAAGCGGGTGGTGCTGGGTGAACAGATCGGAACGATAGTCAAAGGAGAGTGAATCCATGACGCAGGACGTTCTTAAAGCCGCACGATCCGGGATGGAAAAATCCATCGATTCTCTGCGCAAAGAGTTCAGTCGGGTGCGTACCGGGCGGGCGACCGTGGCGCTGTTCGATGATGTGCGGGTGGACTATTACGGTACGCCGACCCCCCTCAATCAGGTGGCGACCCTGGCCATTCCCGAGCCGCGTCTGATTACCATTCAACCCTGGGAAAAGAAATTGTTGCCTGAACTTGAAAAGGCGATCTTCAAGGCCGATCTGGGGGTGACGCCGACATCGGATGGTCAACTGATCCGTATTGCCATCCCGCCCCTGACTGAGGAACGGCGCAAGGAAATGGTCAAGCAACTCAAGCGCATGGGCGAAGATGCCAAGATTGCCATCCGCAATGCGCGTCGGGACGCCAATGATGCGGTAAAAAAACTTGCCAAAGATAAAAAAATCTCCGAAGATGAGGCCAAGCGTGTGGAGAAGGAGATTCAGGATCTGACCGATAAATTTGTGGCCAGGGCCGACGAGGCCGTGGCAGGTAAGGAAAAAGAAGTGATGGAGATCTGACCCCTTAACTCCTCCATCCAACCAACCAAGGAGAGCTACCATGAAAATCACTGAAGAATGTATTGCTTGTGGTGCCTGTGTCGACACTTGTCCGGTCGGCGCTATCGTTGAATCCGGCGACCAATTCATGATCACCGACGACTGCACCGACTGCGGCGCCTGCGCCGACAGCTGTCCGGCCGGAGCGATTGTCGAGGACTAAGTAAGTTATGAGTCGAAAGGGCGTTAATAAACGCCCTTTCGATTTTTTGCTGTTCCGTTCCCTGCTTCCCTTCTTGCCTGCCACCCCCCATTCATGATAGCTTAACGCGTTCTTTGTTATAGTTTTGATTTTTCTGTCGGGTTTTCTATGCGTATTCCAAAGCATCTGGCCATCATTATGGATGGTAACGGTCGATGGGCTGAACAACGCCAACTGGCACGTATTGCCGGGCACCAGCGCGGGGTGGAAGCCGTTAAGGAGATTGTCGCGGAATGTTGCACCCTTGGAGTGCGTTATCTCACCCTTTATGCCTTTAGCTCGGAAAACTGGGGGCGTCCCGAGGATGAGGTGAGTGCCTTGATGGGGTTGTTGGGGCGGTATCTTGAGCTGGAACTCGATACCATGTGTGCACGTCAGATCCGCTTTCAGGTAATCGGCGAAATCTCCCGTTTGCCAAAGACGGTCGGTGACATACTCCAGCAGACCATCGCCCAGACCGCGAATAATCAGGAAATGGTGCTGACCTTGGCTTTGTCCTATGGCTCCCGCAACGAACTGGTTCGCGCGGTGCGTTGCTTGGCTCGGCAGGTTGCGGCAGGGGCGTTGGACCCGGCCCATATTGACGAGACTTTGCTTTCCCGGGCCCTGGATACCGCAGATTTGCCCGATCCCGATCTGCTCATTCGCACCAGCGGTGAAATGCGGATCAGTAATTTTTTGCTCTGGCAACTTGCTTACACGGAACTCTATTTTACCGAGGATCTTTGGCCCGATTTCGGCCGGGAGAAACTTCATCAGGCCTTTTTTGAATTTTCCCGCCGACAACGACGGTTTGGTTTGACTGCTGCGCAAATCCAAGGGGAGGTTGATTATTAAACAACGGATTATTACCGCTTTGGTGGCTTTGCCATTGCTGATTTTGTTAATCGCCTTCTCGGGAACCGTCCTGTTCAATTTGGTTGTGGTTGGGATCGTCGTTCTCGGGCTGTTCGAATATTGCCGCATGTGTCTCCCCGTTGAACTTTTGCCATTTTATTTTTGCTGCGTTTTCGGGAATTGGCCAACGTCATACAGCATATGGCCCAGGTGCTGCTCGGACTGCTCTATCTTCCCTTGTTGCTGGGCCATCTGTCTTTATTGCGCAGCCTGCCTTTGGGTAGGGAATGGATTTTTCTGGTCCTTTTCATTGTCATGTCCGGTGATTCGGGAGCCTATTTTATCGGGGTTAGGTATGGAAAACGCCGACTCTATCCGGCGATTAGTCCGAAAAAGAGCATCGAAGGTGCCATTGGCGGGTTGGTCGGCAGTTTTTTCGGTGCCCTGTTTTTCAAGCTGATGTTTTTTTCGGCCTTGTCCCTCAAGGATTGTCTGTTGCTCGGTCTTGGTCTGGGCGCCTTGGGACAGTTGGGGGACCTGTTCGAATCGATGCTCAAGCGGAGTTTCGGGGTAAAAGATTCGGGGACCCTGATCCCTGGACACGGCGGTATCCTGGATCGTTTGGACAGCCTGATTTTTGCTTTCGCCCCAGCCTACTATTACGCTCTGTGGTGTTTCCACCCCACGGGAATTCTCGGATGAAAAAACTGGCGATTCTTGGTTCAACCGGTTCCATCGGTGTCAGCACCCTGGAGATTGTTGCCGCCCACCCGGATCAGTTTTCCGTTGTCTCGCTTACCGCAGGGAAAAACCTGCCCCTGTTGCAACAGCAGATTCGGCAGTTCAAACCCCGATTGGTCTCCGTTCTCAATCCGGCCGATGCCGAATTGCTCAGATCCTCTTTGGACATCGGCGGCCCTGAAATTGTGTCCGGTATTGAAGGACTGATGGCCTGTGCCTGTCATGGTGATGTTGAGATGGTTGTTTCGGCCATCGTCGGCGCAGCCGGCCTGGTGCCGACCATGGCGGCCATTGAGAGCGGCAAGGATATTGCCCTGGCCAATAAGGAAACCCTGGTTTGCGCGGGTTCTTTGGTCATGGCGGCCGTGGCACGCCATAACGTTCGTCTGTTTCCGGTAGACAGTGAGCATTCGGCAATCTTTCAATCTCTCGAAGGCCATCAGCGAAAAGATGTTCGCCGTTTGATTCTGACCGCCTCCGGTGGCCCTTTCCGAAACCACGCCCTGGCCGATCTCCAGCGGGTAACCCCTGCCGAAGCCTTGGCCCATCCGAACTGGAGCATGGGAAAAAAGATATCCATCGATTCGGCAACCATGATGAACAAAGGGCTTGAGGTCATCGAGGCCCGTTGGTTGTTCGATTTGCCGGTGGAACGGATTTCCGTCCACATTCACCCGCAAAGCATCGTTCATTCCATGGTGGAATACGTCGATGGATCGGTCATGGCCCAGTTGGGGATTCCCGATATGAAAACACCCATAGCCTAAGCGCTTTCCTATCCGGAGCGTCTGCCCCTCGCGCTACCTCCGCTGGATCTCTGCCCGGTGGGGTGCCTTTCTTTTGAACAGCCGGATCTGCAACGTTTCGCCTGCCTGGCCCTGGCCTATGAAGCCATGCGGGAAGGGGGAACCGCCCCGGCGGTACTGAATGCGGCCAATGAGGTGGCGGTCGAGGCGTTCTTGTCGGGAGAAATTTCGTTCTTGCAGATTCCGCAAATTCTTCGCGCCACCCTTGAGAGTCACCGGATTGCTCCATTGAAGCATCTGGATGAAGTTTTACGAGCCGACCGTTGGGCGCGTCGGGAGTCCCGCCGGTTCATTAACAGGTCTGCCTGACGGAGGTTGCATGATTACAGTCGTCGCCGGCATTATCATGCTCGGTATTTTGGTCTTTGTGCATGAATTCGGCCATTTTGCCGTGGCCAAGATGTCGGGTGTAAAGGTTCTTAAATTTTCCCTCGGTTTCGGGCCCAAGCTGGTTTCCCGGCAGTGGGGAGATACGGAATATCTGATTTGTGCCGTTCCCCTGGGGGGCTATGTCCAGATGCTGGGTGAGGGGATGGGGGAAGACGGAGAAACGGCTGAACTGTCGGTCGAAGATCAGCAGCGTTCCTTTGCCCATAAATCGGTCTGGTGGCGAACCGCCATCGTGGTCGCCGGGCCACTGATGAATCTATTGGTACCTTTCATAGTGTTGCCCCTGGCCTATATGGTGGGGGTTAATATCCCAACCTTTCTGGATCAGCCCCCCTGTGTCGGTTATGTGCTGGGCGATTCAGCGGCTGAGGCCGCCGGTTTTTTGCCGGGTGATTGCGTCGTCACCATCAATGGCGATACGGTTGCGACCTGGACCGAGTCGAACCATACGTTGATCAATCATGTCGGTTCACCATTGACATTCGGGGTGGTCCGGTCCGGTCGGCCGATTCCCTCCCTGACGATGA
>JARRKW010000015.1:0-14566 GCA_037387645.1 Desulfuromonadaceae bacterium | reverse complement strand
TGGGCGTAAGCTTTGCCGCCTGAGCCCGGCATTCATACTGGTTAAACCAAGGAGGAAACCCCTCGGGCTCAATCGAAGGATTTCCTCCTTTATTCTTGCAACCACGTTTTGTCATTGCCGAAGCAATCATCATGAACATAAAGCGTTTCGTCATTATCGGCCTGCTCGTTGCTCTGGGGGCCGTTGCCCTGCTGAGCGCCTGCCGGAACAGGCAGGAACCTTCTTTCGTCGATGACCAAGCCGGCCTGCTGCAACCGGAACAGCTGGTCCGCATCAACCGGTTTCATGATCGTCTGCTGCAGGATCTCGACATTCACTGCCAGCTCACCATCCTGGCCGAACCGGCAATGGATCTGGAACAGACCGCCCTGCAACTGGTTGAACAACTTCAACTGGGAAAAACCCCGCAAGGAGCCCGCGGCGTCCTGTTGCTGATCGATCCCACCGGGCAACAGATGCGCATTGAAATCGGCTATGATCTGGAAGGCATCTTCCCCGACGGTTTTGTCGGCTATCTCGAACGGGAACAGATGACACCCTTTTTCGCCGCCGGCAGGGTCGCCGACGGCATCGAGGCAACGGTCGAGCTGTTGGTGGCACGAGCCCTGGGCGAAATTTCCGCCAACCCCAACAAACTGCCGGAATTGCCGCATTTAAGTGGCGGTGGCGGGGCACGAAGCACGATTGCCATCGGTACCGAAATTCCAACCAGGCCCGTACCACAGGACCGCGATCAATTTGCGGCACAACCCTCGCCCCGGCAGACCCTGTTACGCTATATCGACGTGCTGCGACAATTTATCAAGGATCCGGAGCTTGGCATCTATACTCCCGACAGCCGAATATTCCTCCGACAATGGCTGGTAACCAACGCGCAACAGACCAATGAACGCCAGGATCTAGAACGCAGCCTCCCCCGCATCGAAACGCGTATTTCGGCCGATCTGGCGGTCCTGCGCTTTCCCATTGACACGCGCCAGACTCCTCCCTATCTGCTGCGTCGCGCCGACGATGGCTGGCAACTCGACTTGGCCGCCATGCACCAGCTGATCGGTTTCAACCACAAAAATCAATGGTTTTTCCGCTCCCTGCAACACGAATTCATGTTCGCCTTCGCGGACCTCAAATTCGATGCCAATGGATTCCCTCATCACTGAACCAGCTGGATCTCACGATGGCCCTCCCCGACCACGGGCTGACCGAGGGGTTGCCGGCCACCGATGTTATTTATTCAATATTTGACATATAGAAAATATGGCATTATTATAAAATTACTCTTTTCCCATCAACAAAAGGAGTTTCGGAATGAATCGAGACCATCGACGTGTGGTCGTCATCGGGGGGGTTGCTGCGGGCATGAAAACGGCCTGTCGCCTGCGACGGTTGGATCCGGCTGCGCGGATTACCCTGATCGACCGGGGAACGGAACTCTCCTACGGCGCCTGCGCCCTGCCCTATTACATCGCGGGAACATTCCAGGAACTGGATGACGTGCGCAAAACTCCCGCCGGGGCAATCCGGGATGAATCGTTTTTCGCCAAGGTCAAAGGCTTCGAGGTCCATGCCGCCACCGAAGCCATCGCCATCGACCGAAACGCGCGGCAAGTACGGACCAGGGAGCTGAGTAGCGGCCGGGAACGGCTGCTGTCCTATGACACCCTGGTGTTGGCCACCGGCAGCCGGCCTGTCATGCCGCCCTTGCCCGGCATGGACCTGGCGGGAGTGGTCCCCCTGAAAACCATGCGGGATGCCGCCCACCTCGAGCAACTGACCCGGAAGGCACGGCGGGCCGTTATCGTGGGCGGCGGCCTGATCGGCCTGGAAATGGCCGAGGCACTGATTCAGCGGGGCCTTCAGGTTACCCTGCTGGAGCTGAAACCACAGATTCTGGATGGGATCCTCGATTTCGGCCTGGCCGCCCTGATCCACCGGGAGCTGCGCCGCAACGGCGTCGATCTGCGTCTCGAGGAAGGGCTGCAGCGTATCGAAGGCATTGCCGGAAAGGTTTCCGAAGTGGTGACCACCGCCGGCAAATACCCCGCCGATCTGGTACTGGTGGCCATCGGGGTCCGCCCGGAAGTAACCCTGGCGGAACAGGCCGGCCTCGAGCTGGGACCGACCGGGGCCATTGCCGTGGATGAGCAGTTGCGCACTTCGGATCCGCATATCTTTGCCGCCGGCGACTGCGCGGAAGCCACCGATCTGCTCAGCGGTCGCAAAGTCTATGTCCCCCTGGGATCCACCGCCAACAAACAGGGCCGGGTCGTGGCCAACAATATCGGCGGTCGGCAGGAACGGTTTCCCGGCATCCTCGGTTCCCTGATTGTCCGGGTATTCAACCTCAACCTGGGCCGCAGCGGCCTTTCCCGCGAAGAGGCCCGGCAGGCCGGCTTCGACCCGGTAACGGTGCTGGCTCCCTCGCCGGACAAAGCCCACATCATGCCCGATGCCAAACCGGTCATCCTCCAGTTGCTGGCCGATCGAAGCAGTCGCCGCCTGCTGGGAATCCAGCTCGTTGGCCCGGGCGATGCGGCCAAACGCCTGGATGTCTGCACCAGCGCTCTGACCATGGGCATGACCGTCGACCAACTGGCCCAGCTCGATCTCTGCTATGCGCCACCCTTTTCCAGCGCCATGGATCCGTTGCATCAGGCCGCCAACGCGCTCCGCAACAAACTCGACGGTTTGACACAAAGCCTGGATCCGGTCACTCTCAAGGCAGCCCAGGAACGGGGCGAGGACATTCTGCTGCTCGATGTGCGGTCCGCAGCGGAACACCAGGAAGTTTGCATCCCCGGAGCCACGTTAATCCCTCTGGGCGCGTTGCGTGATCGCCTGGATGAACTGCCGCGCAATCGATTGATCGTGCCTTTCTGCAAAATTAGTTTGCGCGGCTACGAGGCCGCCCTGATCCTGCAAAATGCCGGGTTTGAACAGGTGAAATATCTGGAAGGGGGAATTCTCGGCTGGCCTTACGCCCTCGACAGCCAGTCCACATGAAACATGAAGGCGGGCGACGAAGGCAACGGGCAGAAACGGGCGAGTTCGCGTCCATCCGGAATCGCCGCATGAACACGGCAGAGGTTCCCCAACGGGACCACGAGATATTTTCCGGGAGCAAAAAATCAAGGTCCTGCTTGTGAGACATACGCCAGCACGCCTCACAAACAGGACCGAGATGGACGCCGCCACGGCGAACAGGATCCATGGCCGGACAAAAACTAATTCATACTCTCCAGGCTATCGATGATCTGCCGCGCGACGGCGTTCTTAACGGAATTATAGGATCCGTCGGGACTGATCATACCGACGATGAAACACTCCTCCGCTTCCGTCGTCGTCACCATGCCGACTACCCGCCGCTTATGGTAATCCAGATCGATCCAATGCAGCTTGCCGGCATCGGGGTCGATGCGCTGCAGTTGATCCATGGCGTAAACCAACTCCGCACCGGTACACTCAAAACCATGGGCCGGGACCCGTCCGCGCATGGCGATGATGAAACCCTGGGAATCAACCACAAAGGCCGCTTCGGAACGGGTTACCTGCATGCACCAGGCGATACAGTCCTCCCAGGAGGAAAAGGCCTCCTTCGGCGGCGTCAGGGGTTCTTGCGCCACCGGAACGGAACTGTCCTCTTGCCTCTCGGCCGTTACGACAGGTGGCGGCCCGCTCCGGGGCAACATCCTCACATAGCCGGCACCCACTTCGCGAGGTTCCTTCTGAGCGGGCTGAGAAGGCTTCGATACGAGGGCGGCAAGTATATTTCTTGCTTCCTGTAAATTATATGAGTTCGCGCTGAGGTCTTTCATCCTCTTCTCCCATACTGCCGCCAAAGTTTTGGATTAGGGCTTTAACTTCCGCCGTCAGAATTTCGAACCGCAGAGCCTCCGGCGGATATTTTCCGGGAAGAAAGGCGACCGGCAAACCCTTCTCACTGGCCCGCTGGAAAATTTCCGCCCGAGGGATATAGGTTTCCAAAACCGCGGCCAAAGACGACCAGGCGGTATTCATCACGCCAAAAGACACATCCTGATCCATCTGCACCATGGTGGGCAGGATGCCGAGCAATTCCAACTTCTCGTTTTCCTGCTCCTTGACATGCTGCAAAACCCTCAGGGTCTGGCCGATGGACCGCAATGCCAGCGGCTCTGCCTGCAGGGGGAGCAGGGTAAAATCACTGGCCGACAGGGCGGCGCGGGTCACCGATCCCAACCCCGAGGGGGTATCGATGATGACGTACCGGAACCGGCTTCGGACCGCATCGATGATTTCCTGCAGGGAGCTTGAACTGCGCAAAACACTTTCATAGGCACTGATATCAAGAGGATCAAGACAGCCCCTGGCCAGGATGGACAAGGCCGGCAATTTGGTCTGAATAATGACATCGTCGATCGCAACATCCTCGACAATATGCTCCGCCAGCCCCCGCCACTCGGTATCGCTTCGCGCCAGGGAAAAACCGATGGCGCCGAGAGGATCGACGTCGATAAGCAGGGTGGGATCACCAGCTTCGGCCAAGGCCACAGCCAAGTTCAGGGCCACTGTCGTTTTTCCCGTGCCACCTTTGGCACTGACGATGGAAATAATATTTGCCATACTCACACCATTATCCTTCATGCCCCGACGGTTAACCCAATATTCCTGATTCCTTCCGCCGCAAACACCTTCGTCCGGCATTCGGGTTTTGCCCACCCGCTGCGGCAGGTCCGGCGTCACCCAAAGCCAAGCATCTTCTTGGCAAATGACCCTATGGCGATTTCGGAGGAAAGCTCATGAACAACGGATTGATCGGTTTGTTTCCGCATCCCGGGAAGGCTGCCGGATTCTCCCTCCGGCAGCGCATATCCTGGTTCGACTCCGAAACATCATTTCTGAGTTACAATAAACTCTCCGTATTCGTCGCCCACTTCCATCCCCTTGGTCTGTCGGCAGACATAGGTATCCATGCCATCCGGATAGGGGTCGGCATAGGCCAGGTCGAAAAAGGCCTGATTCAGGCCACGCAACATATAGGCCCGCAAACCCTCGCCCTTGCTGTCCGCCTCGTAATAATCGAAGGCGCGAACGGTCATGCGCTGACCTTCCTTGAGCTGCACAATCCCCGACTTGGCCCAGCCCCACGCGGTAAAAGCGGCATAGGCGCCGCGCAGGATATCTTTGGCTCCTTCGGTGACCATGGGCATAACGACATCACTGAAAATTTCCGAGGTGATAATGCCGCAGCCGGTGTGATAACCGCATTCATAGGCGGCCCGGACCAGCCCCGCTTCGATTTCCTCTTTTCGCTCGGGAGCGGCGGCCAGGATTCTTTCGGTAAAAGTATTCAACAGGGAGACCGGCAACAGATTGACCAGAACCTCGTATTCGGGCATCAAGCCATCCTCGTTGGTCTGCAATTTAACCTTGGCGAGAGCTTTCACCACATCGTTTCGCATTACAGTCATGGGAATCCGTCCTCCTTATTCAACTCGCCTGGGCGACAAAAACACTCTGGTCTGCTCCGGTCACAATGGCTGCTGTTTCACTAACCGAAAAGCTGCGGGCGGGGCGATCGAAGATTGCGGCAAAGGCGGCCGCGACGTAACCACGGGTAAAATGGTTGATCGGTTGTTGATTCTGCCCCCATTTCATTACCCAGCCTTCATCGAGATGAGAACGACTCAGCCCGGCCTCTCCGCCATTCTCCTGAGGAGTAATGGTCATTTTTCCAAGACCGAAGGTGGAATAATAGTCGGTACAGACTTCAGCCTTCTCTTCCGGGGTGCCGATACCATTCTGCTGGAAGTAATCGAGGAACATGGCCAGCATGGTGTCTTCCACCGTATCAGCCAGAATCTGCGACCCACCGATATCGTTGAAGTCTTCTGCCAGCTTGGTGATCAGGGCAAGGTAATGATGCGAATGCATAACCACTGCATGCCCATTGAGAAAATGGCGATAATTCTTATCATCGAAGGTAAAATCGAGTTTAAGAGGCATTTTGTTACCCTCCTAGAAAGACAGGCTCAGCTCATGGAAAAGCTTTTTGGTTTTATGGCGAATAATTCCCAATTTCGACGCATCCGGCGTAATAACGGCAGCTACGGCGTCACCAACCGGTTTACACAGAAGGACGGCACGTCCATATTCGATAAACATGTCCTGAAAGCTGCTGATGTTCAGCTCCGTGCCCATTTCCTCCATGCTGTTGATGGCATGCGCCAGAGCGCCACCCAACTCATCAATATTGACCCGGGCGCTGCTCCCGGCGGATTCAATAACGAAGCCGTCGCGGCCGACCACAACCACCGCATCGATGCCGGAGATTTCCAGCAAATCGCTCATGATTTCCGTTGAGTCTCTTGGTTCCTGTTCCATGTTCATGCTCCCTTCCTCACTTTCGTGTCCGCTGTTTGATGCGTTTGGGTCGGTCATATTTTCCTGCAGGACGACAGCCTCCAGAATGGCATGCTGCACGGGCAGACCGATGGTTGTATCCATCGGGATGACCCCGGGCAGAAACTGAAAGGTGCCTTCCTTCCAACTCAGCAGATAGGCAAAGCATTCCAAACCGGTACGACCACCGGATTCGGCGGATAGCACTTTGCCCGTGCCAAAATAGATCGTCCCTTCTTCCCCTCCCTTCGGGCGAACGATTTTCACGCCACCACGTTTGCCACTACCGGCCAGAAACTGCAACAGGTCACTGACCGTGGTCAAGGACAGACTGCCTTGCAAATTACGATTGCCACTGGAATCGTTCAAAATATTTTTCTGTTCTAAAGGCAAAGGCATATCGACCCTCACAAATGAATGACTCCGCTATCGTTTCCCCCATAACATCGTTGAAATATAACGATTTGGCTGCAGCCGGAGCCGGGGTTGACATTCAAAATGGCTTACCCGAAAACCAACATGGTCGCGGTCTGGTTGATGTGACCGATATACTGCTCACCGTAGGTACTGAAACCCACCGTAGGGAACTTCTCGAACAGCTTGCCGTAATCGCCGGCAAGATTCTGCTGCCGCAGATCCAGGGTGCGCAAGATACAGTCAAAATCGACCACTGCCGAAATGGAACCCAGCTGTTTTTCCGCCTGGGCGATGGCGGCGCGGGTGTCGTTGATGATATCGCCCGATTCCAGCAGGGAAAGCTTCATCCCTTCCTTGACACCGCAATAGAAAAGCATGGAATCCCCTTTGACCTGCTGCGGGCTGCGCACATAGGGGTCGCCTTCGATAACCAGACCGATGGGATTTTTCATGAAGCGTTTGCTCAGTTCATCCACCGAGACTCCAACCGCTTCGGCATAGGCCTGAGCCGCCGGTTTATCGTTGAATTGCAGCACTTCACGACTGCCTTCGTTGGCCTGGGTGACGCTGAGGGTTTTTTCCAGCAGTTTGAAGCTTTGCGTCTTGATAAAGGAGAATTTGACCCCCGGCTTGAGCAGGGCCAGCACAGCGGCACCGGTATGGCTTTTCCCCTCGGCGTAAACATGGGTGCCACTGAACTTAAGATCATCGCCGGCGGAGCCACCAATGATGTGGACATCGGTAAGATCCCCCAAATTTTCCATAAAACCTTCTTCGGCGCCGATCAGACCATCAATCAACAGAATCCCCACATATTGATCCGGATTCATGATTGCCATGGGCTCGCCGAAGTGGGCTTCAAAGTTCTGCCCCGCTTTTTCGATTTCGCTGCGCTGGGACGGATTCTGGATAATCTCGATCTTACAGTCCCCGACCGCCTCGGCCGAGAATCCCATGGCCACAATGGAGTCCGTCAACATCTGGCCGCGGGTAATCTCACCCGCCGTGGAACAACCGAAAACCTGGGCCTTGGGGAAAGCCGACTGCATCTGCCGGCTGACCACCGCCGGGGCATGTTTGGTCGAGGCAAAAAAGATTATCAGCGCGGGATCCACCGGCGAAAGCTGAGTGCGGATTTCACCGACACAGGCCGGGGTGAACGGGTTGGAAGAAAAGGCCGCTTCGATTCTGGCCTCGCCCGTCCGGCTGGTTGTGGCGGCAGCGGGTTTGGGGGCTGCCGGGCGCGGTGCGGCGGCAGCGTCCTTCCCGGCTGCGGGAGCCGCGGGAGAACTTTCGCCCAACGCCTCAACCATGCTTTGCAACTGGGCGATAATGGCGGGGTCATCTTCGGACTGAGCAGTGAACTTGGCCGGATTAATGCCCTTGAGAATCATCTTTGCCTTGATAACCCGCTCCATCATCGGGTTGTCTTTCGCCTTTCGTTCAATGATCAAATCAATCAATTGTCGAATTTGCCCGGCCATACAGTCACCTCCTGAATTAAAAAAATGCCTAACTTTTTACTTCGAGTCCGCTCGCTTCATTTCCGGTCGAGCGGATCGACTAGACCCTATATCGGGGAATTTCTGGTAAATACAAACAAAAACCAATATAAAGTCACCAGGGAGCCGTCCTTTCGCCTCGAATCCCCCTGGCGGTTAGAAGAAGTTGCAATCAATGCGCCAAAAAAATTTGGCCACCCCCAACAAAACAGAGCAACTAATTGTTTTTATTTGAGAATTTTCCTCACCAAAGACTAATAAGTTGTATCAAATCATTTTCCGGCGTCAAATTTTTCGGCTATTTCAAAGCGAATGTCAAAAAACCGTTCGCCATATCACTTGAAAAACAAGGATGACTCCAGTTAAAAAACGGAAAAACATAAAACCAGGGAATAATACTCAGGGGAAAACTCAGGGTAAGAGTGAAGAATCAATGAGGCCAACCGAACCAAATAAATAGAAAAAAACACTTTTCTATTTCAATGTCCCCCAGGGGCCCTGGAGGTTGTGGCAATTTCCGGAGAGTGGAAAGAGCGAAGGGGATGGGAAAAACATAGGCTTGAGCAAACGGCGCCTACCAACCACTGGATACGGCAATCGAAGCCATCCCGCAATATCTCCCGCGGCCGGAAAACCATGGGGGATTGCCAGCCAGATTTGGGCCAAAGTTTCCATCACATGTGGGAGATACCGGAACCGTGACCCAGGCGCTGCTGGTAGCCAGGCAGTGACCTGCAACCTCAAGCCATCAAAAACGCGACATATTCAAGGGGCGTAATCAGAACTTACCTGTCTCCCGAAACTTCGCTGGTATTCTGAACAGGCAACAGCACCCAGAGACGACCCGGCTCTTTCATTCTACCGGCCAGTTCACCGGCCTGCGCACCCAGCCCCCAGAAAAAATCCGCGCGCACCGGACCACGAATCGCTCCCCCCGTATCCTGAGCCAGCATCAACCGCTGCAATGGTTCCTCGCTTCCTGGCCAGGTCGTATCCAGAAACACCGGTACACCGAGGGGGACAAAACGAGGATCCACCGCCATGCTGCGTTGCGCCGTCAGTGGCACGCCCAGGGCGCCAAGGGGCGGATCTTCCCCATCCGGAGCTTCGACAAAAAACACATAACTGGGGTTTTCCGCCAACAGGGACGAAACCTGCTCGGGATGGTTCCGCGCCCAGATTTTGATATTCTGCAGGGACATCTGGTCCGGCGTCATCTCGCCACGATCGATGAGCAATTTGCCGATGGAGCGATAGGGATGACCGTTCTGATCGCCATATTGCACCATGGCACAACTGCCGTCATCCAGCAGGATTCGGCCCGACCCCTGAACCTGTAGAAAGAACAGCTCGACCGGGTCCGCCACCCAAAACAGCACCCTGTTCTCCACCGCTTCTTGCCCTTGATCTATTTCGCAACGATTCCAGTAAGGAACCACCCGACGACCGACCAACCGGCCCCGCAAGCGGTAGTCGCCCAGCTCGGGGTAGAGACTGCTTAAATCAACAACCAACAGATCGTCGGGAACGCCATACAGAGGGCAGGGGTAATCCGCCGAAGGGGTCCGACTGCCGTGCAATTCAGGGTTGTAGTATCCGGTCATGGTGCCCAGGTCACTGCCGTCACCGTTGCGGACTCGGTGGGGTGAAAAATGCTCTTCGAAAAAGGTTCTCACCGCCGCGGCATCGGATCCGTCCAGGGCGGCAGCAGCACGGCAGAGTCCGGTCCAGGCGGGACGCTGCTGCAAAGCGGTACAACTTTGCAGCAAGGGCGGCAGCGCCTGGCGCAGGTCATCCCGTTCCCAGCCTGCGATGTCCTCCCAGCCCACCGGACTGAGCGGCTTGATTGCAGCCGGAGGTGAAATAACGCCCCCGGGCGGGGTGACAACCGCTGTTGGAACACGGGTACAGGCCGGCAACA
This sequence comes from Desulfuromonadaceae bacterium, assembly GCA_037387645.1. GTDB lineage: Bacteria > Desulfobacterota > Desulfuromonadia > Desulfuromonadales > Trichloromonadaceae > Trichloromonas. The sequence continues at coordinate 4,348 of JARRKW010000015.1, read as the reverse complement.
GCACACATAACACACATAACAGCCAACAAAATCCACGAATAATCCACATGAATCCGTCAAACTCCTTTGCCAGAAAACCGTATGGTGCGAACCATACTGCAACTTCACCCCGACGTCAATTCCCCTCCGGCAAGGCGCATCAGCGGATCGCCGGTCAAAAACAGATGGCTTTTTGCCAACAAAAAAGGAGCCGCAGGGCTCCTTTGTGGTTCAACGATGACAACAATGGTCCGATGGCCTGACACCCGGCAGATCTCTGGCAGGCGTCTTGCCAGAATCGACTAGAGAAAACCGAATTTTTTCATCCGGTAGCGGAACGCATCGATGCCGAGATTGAGCTTCTTGGCGGCTTTGGACTGATTGCCTTCCGAAGTTTCCAGGGCCTGGCGAATCAGCTCCCGCTCCACATCTTCGATATCAATCCCCTCCGGCGGCAGCCGGAAATTCATCGGCCCGGCGCTGGGGGCACTGGCTTTGGCCACCAGTTCCTGGGGGAGATGTTCGAGCAACAGGGTGTCTTCGTTCTCCAGAATAATCGCCCGTTCAATAATATTTTTCAGTTCGCGAATATTCCCCGGCCAGGCGTATTCCACCAGGAATTTCTCCGCCATTTTGGAAACCCCTTTAACCGTTTTGCCGAATTCCCGATTGAAGTGAGCGATGAAATGCGTCACCAAAGGCATGATGTCGTCCCGCCGTTCCCGCAGGGGCGGCAGAAAAATGGGAATGACCTGAATGCGATAATAGAGATCGGCGCGGAAGATTTTTTCCTCGATGGCCTTGAGCAGGTCCTTGTTGGTGGCCGAGACGATGCGCACATCGACCTGGATATCCTTGGTGCCCCCCACCCGGCGGAAGGACCGGTCCTCCAGGACCCGCAACAGTTTGGCCTGCATGCCGGGTTCCATATCCCCGATCTCGTCCAGAAATACGGTACCGCCATCGGCCAGTTCGAACAACCCCTTTTTCTGGTTTTTGGCGTCGGTAAAAGCTCCCCTTTCATGGCCCATCAACTCGCTTTCCAGCAGCGTCTCGGGGACAGCGGCACAGTTGATGGCCATGAACGGCTTTTCCGAGCGAGCGCTCTCAAAATGAATCGCCTTGGCAATGAGCTCCTTGCCGGTACCGCTTTCCCCCTGGATCAGAATGGTGCTGGCGTCGCTTTTGGCGACCTTGGTCACCATAGCGAGCACGTTCTGCATGTGCTGACTTTCGCCGATGATATTCTGCGGCCCGTATTTCTGCGACTGCTCCGAACGCAAATGGGCGACTTCCCGTTTGAGGTCACGGGTATCCAGGGCTTTTTTGACGACGATGACGAGTTCGTCGAGATTGAAGGGCTTGTTGAGATAATCGTAGGCGCCCATGCGCATGGCCTTGACCGCGGTTTCCACCACTTCCAGAGCCGTCACCATGATAACGACGATATCTTCCTCGGCCGCCTTGACCCGCTCCAGCACCGCCAGCCCGTCAATACCGGGCAGCTGGATATCCAACAATATCAGATCGGGAGGATCTTCCTTGACCTGCTTCAGGGCCTCTTCGCCGTCTGCGGCCGTGCTCACCTCATAACCATGTTTTTTCAGGTACTTTTCGAGCGACCAGCAGATCAAGGGCTCATCGTCCACAACCAGAATTTTATGGTGGCGCATGGTTATCCTCTCTCACAGGTGGGAGTTTCCGGGTGCATAACGGGAAGCTCTACGATAACGTTGGTTCCCTCTCCCGGCCGACTGCTGATGGTTATGGTCCCCCCCTGCTGTTCCATCAGCTTGCGGCAGATGGCCAGCCCCAGGCCGGTCCCCTGGATTTTGGTGGTATAAAACGGAACAAAAACATGCTCCATCTGTTCAGCGCTGATTCCGCTTCCGGTATCGTGAATCTGGATCTGGCCCCAGTCCTTCCCGCCCCGCTGCTTCATCCCGGTAACCACCGTCAGGGTTCCACCGGCGGACATGGCCTGGATGCCGTTGATCATGACGTTGAACAGAACCTGCTGAATCTGTTTCTCGTCGCCCCAAACGGGCAGCAACGCTCGATCGAGGTCCTTAACGCGCTGAATATTTTTCGCCTCGGGGTGTTGGTCAATGAAAAAAAGCGTCTTCTGAACCAAAGCGTTCAAATCGACAAAGGAGAATTCCGGGTCGCCGGGGCGGCCGAAGGAGAGCAGATCCGTCGCTGTCTTGTTCAACCGGGAAATCTGCCCCAAAACCTCTTTGACAATGCCCCGGCGCGGATCCTCGGCACTGAAATCATCGGCCAGCACGGCAATGGCGCTGCTGATACTCGCCAGCGGGTTTTTGATTTCGTGGGCGACGCCGGAAGCCATCTCGCCCACGGAAGCCAAACGGTCAGCCCGGGCCATTTGCCGATAATGCACGTTTTCAAGTTCGCGGTTGGCCCGATCCAGGTTATCGACCATGGCGTTGAAGCTTCGCTCCAGGCTCCCCATTTCGTCGGAGAACTGCGGTTCGATCCGAACGCTGAGATCGCCCTTTTCCACCCTGGCCATCTGCGAAGCAAGAAAATGGATGGGACGACGCACCAGCCGCAACAACAACAGGGCGCTGCCGAAGGCCAGCAACAGAATGATCAGCACCGTCGAAATCAGAAAAAAACGGGTTGACTCCTGCAACTTTTGCTTCATCCCGGCAAGGGCGTAATGCAGATTGAGAACCCCCACCACCTTGCGCCCGTCCCCATGACACAGGGCACAATTCTCGTCGGAAAAGATCGGTCTGACCACGCCGATGACTTCCTGCTCAGCCACCCGATAAATGCCGAAATCCTGATGATTCTGGAACAACGCCAGATCTTCACGCTGGACCTGCTGGCCGACTTCTTCCGGCCGGGCCGATTTGAGGATGGTGCCATCGGGATGAAAAATCCGCACATTGAGCAATTGGTCGTTCTCCCCCACCTGCTCAAAGATGGTCTGAACCTCGCCGGTCTCACCGGTGCGCATGGCGTCAAAAATCGCTCTTTCAATCGTGCTCAACAGTATTGAAGCGTTTTCCCTGGTCGAACTGATCAGATGGGACTGCTCCCGACGCAATTGCAGCAGGGAGAAGGTTCCTATGCCCACCGCCAGAAGCAACACATTCAATATAATGACACGGCTGATAAAACTTTTTAACAACAGTGCACACCCAAAAGAAATTTAATAGATTCCAAACCGCTTACTTTCTTCTTACCACCCGTTCCGCCGCTTCAACCAGATGAGCCGGGGTCAAGCCGTAATGGGCCAGCAGCTCATCGGCAGTACCGGACTGGCCGAACTGGTCCCGCAATCCGACTCGCTCCACCGGTACCGGCTGGCTTTCACAGAGGACTTCGCAAACCGCCCCGCCCAGACCACCGACCACCGAATGTTCTTCGGCGGTGACAATCGCTCCGGTCTCCCGGGCGGCCAGCAGCACCGCATCGACATCGAGGGGCTTGATGCTGCCCAGATGCAGTACCCGGGCGGAAATATTTTCTTCGGCCAGAATGGCCGCAGCCTCCAGGGCCTGAGCCGTCATCAGACCGGTACTGATGAAGGTCAGATCCGTCCCCTGCCGCAGAGTGGCACCGCGCCCGATGACGAAATCGCAGCCTTCGGAAAAAACCACCGGAACCTTGGAACGTCCCAGGCGGATAAAGACCGGACCGTCATAACCGGCCGCCGCTTTTATGGCGGCTGTGGTTTCCGGCCCGTCGGCCGGACAGAGCACCGTCATGTTCGGCAGGGCGCGCATGATGGCCAGATCCTCCACCGACTGATGGGAACCACCGTCTTCGCCCACGGTGATGCCACCATGGGTGGCCACCACCTTGACGTTCAGCTTGGGGTAAGCCAGGGATTGGCGAATCTGTTCAAACGCCCGACCGGCGGCAAAAACCGCAAAGGTTGAAGCAAAAGGGATCATCCCCCCGGCCGCCAGACCGGCGGCCATGCCGACCATATTGGCCTCGGCAATGCCGGCATTGAAAAAACGCTCGGGGAATTCCTTGGCAAAAAGGGAGGTTTTGGTGGAACCGGACAGGTCGGCATCCAAGGCCACCACCCGGGAATTCTCCTTGCCCAGCTCCAGCAGAGCCTTACCATAGGCATCTCTTGTCGCGATCATTTCGCTCACAGCTTTATTTCCTTATCTAATCAATCGTAAGTTGCAGAACCCTGTTCAGATCGGATCAGATCCGCGGGTTTCAGACCTGTCCGAGATGTTCCAGGGCGCGACTGAGTTCGTCGTCACTGGGCGGCACCCCGTGATAACTGGCCTTGTGCTCAAAGAAGGGCACCCCCTTCCCCTTGACGGTGCGGGCGATGATCATGGTCGGCCGCTCCCGGGTTTCCCCGGCATTGGCC
>JARRKW010000014.1:0-9102 GCA_037387645.1 Desulfuromonadaceae bacterium | reverse complement strand
GCCAACGGACATCCATGGAGAGTGAACTGATAGTGGCGATCCGCCCCGCCTCGCCCTCGACGGGCAAATGATAATGTCCCAGACGGCCCAACATGAGGTGATCGACCGCATTGGTGGCATAATAAAACACCAGAGCCCCGCACCCCGAGACCACCCCAACCAATGCCGAAAGCAACAACAGACGCAATCCGGATCTGTGTCTGAAAATTTTGGCCAGACGTACCCTCAGCCGTCTTGCTCCCGATGGCGACATATAAATTTCAGCTCCTTCCCGACAAAACCATCCGGATCATCATTAAAACAGATATATGGAATTGTGGCCAACCCTTTTCTTGTTTTGTTCAAAAATTACGGTTTGCGGACAAACCTCATGCCAACCATCATATGGGAGGCAAAACCATCCGTTCCCGATTTCCCCGGGACAAACAGAGATTTTTCTGATTTGTTCCGTATGGTTTTGGAGTATGATGGAAGCGAAATCCTAGAGAGGAGTTAAACAACCATGCATGAACAAACCTTCCACCGTTTCGGTGGCGCCAGTCGCTACGTCCTGGATGATGAACTGGCCAAAATCGTTAATGTTTCCATGGCCCTGGAAATGCCGCTTTTGCTCAAGGGGGAACCGGGAACGGGAAAGACCATGCTGGCCCACGCCATTGCCGAAAGTCTGGCCATGCCCCTTATCGTGTTGAACGTTAAATCGAGCATGAAACTGGTCGAGGCCCTCTATCAATACGATACCCTGACCCGTCTCAACGACAGCCGCTTTGGGGACTCCAGTCGCGATGTCAGTAATATTTCCGAATACATCCGCATGGGTAAAATCGGTCAGGCCTTTGTGGCCGATCAACGCACGGTGCTGCTCATCGACGAAATTGACAAAGCCGACACCGATTTTCAGGACGATATGCTCGATGTGCTCGATCAGATGCAGTTCGATATCATGGAAATAGACCATACCGTTTCGGCACGCCAGCGACCGGTCGTCATCATTACCTCCAACGCCAAAAAGGATCTTTCCGACCCCTTCCTCGGTCGCTGCAATTTCCACCATATCGCCTTTCCCGACTCCGATCTCATGCGTCAGATCATCCGGGTCCATTTTCCCGACCTGTCCGAAGATCTGTCCAGGGCCGCCATCAAGGCCTTCTATCGACTGCGGGAGCTGGAGGGGATTGAGAAAAAACCAGCCACCCGCGAACTGCTCAACTGGATTCGCGCCCTGCAGGCCGACCCCGATTTCAGAATCGAAATCCTGGCGGATGGAGCCCTGCCCTATCTGGGAATTCTATTCAAAAAAAGCAGTGACCTGGAAAAGGCCGGTCAGTTCAAAACAAACTGAGGCAAAAATTTCAACCGGTGAGAAAAACCGATGTTCGTCCCCTTCTTTTATACCTTGCGTGATCGCGGCATTCCAGTAAGTCCGACGGCGTTTCTGCGTGTGCAAAAAGCCCTGGGCCTCGGCCTGATTGTTTCGTTGAACGATTTTTACATCGTAGCCCGCTCCATTCTGGTTAAAAGTGAACGGGATTTCGATACTTACGACCAGGTATTCAGCGAATTGTTTGCCGGCGCGGAGATGGAAAATCTGGCCGGAATCACCATCGACGACACGGTTCGAGCCATGTTGACCGAATGGTTGAAAAAACCGAATGAACTGGCCAGAGCCCTGGGAATCGACGAAAGCAAATTGAAACAACTCAGCGGTGAAGAGCTGATTCGCTATTTTCTAAAGCGGTTGGAGGACCAAAAAGGCAAGCATCATGGCGGCCGCAAGTGGATCGGGACCCGGGGGGCCTCACCGGTGGGACATTCGGGAAAACGACCGGGCGGCATGCGCATTGGCGGGGTGTCCGGCAACCGCTCGGCCCTCAAGGTGGCCATGGAGCGACGTTATCGCGACTACTCGCAAACCGCTCCCTTGACCCGAGCACAGATGGGAGAAGCCCTCAAACGGCTCCGCCGCCTGGTTCCCTCGGGGCCGAAGGATGTGCTGAGCATCGATAAAACCATTTATCAGACCATGCGCAACGGTGGCGAGATTGATCTGGTCTTTGACCGGCGGTTGGCCGACCGTCTCAAGGTCATACTCCTCATCGATAACGGCGGCTGGTCCATGGAACCGTACGTCCAAACCGTTCAGGCCCTGTTTCACCATGCCCGTTCCCAGTTCCGTGATCTTTCCATATACTATTTTCACAACACCATCACCGATCGGGTCTGGTGTGATCCACAACGCTGGTACAAACCGATGCCCTTTGAAAACCTGCTGCGCAACGACCCGGAAACACGGTTGATTTTCGTCGGCGACGCCAGTATGGCCCCGGAAGAGCTGTTCGACATAGACGGTTCCATTCTGCTGGAATACCGGCAGAAGGCGCCGAGCATCGAACGCTTGAAAACCCTGGCGGCAACCTTTCGTCACGCCATCTGGTTTAATCCCATCTGTCCATCCCTGTGGCAACGGGGTGAAACCATCCGCGCCATTGGCAGCATTATTTCCATGTTCGAGCTGAATCTGTCCGGCCTGGACAAGGGGGTCCAGCATCTCCTGCTCCGTTAACCGGGACGCCCGCTCCCAGGCCAAACCTTTATTGTTTTGCTATTCTTTTGCTATTCGAGAGGGAAACCATGATTGAGAAAGGCCTTCGTTCTCTATTGCTGTTGCTGTTGCTGTCACCCCTTTCCCCCGCCTGCGGCGGGGACGCGCCCATGGCCGTCTATGAGCTGAAGCTTTTCAATTACCAACTGGGGATGAGCTATGACGAGGCCATTTCGGTCAGGGCTTTTCATTACACCCGGTATGAAGAGGAAAACGTGGCAGTCGGCATCGTCAATGGTGCCTACATCGAGGAGGTGGAATTCAACACCGCCGCTTATTTTTCCGGCGATCGTCTGTTTAAGATCATCGGGCGATTCGATCCTGACCATTTCGAACAGGTGGAAAAATCGCTGGTGCGAGCCCTTGGCCGGGGAAACGCCAGCCCGAAGGCCTTCCACTCCGTCAACGGCACGAAAGTGACGGGAATACATCACAAATGGGTATTTCCCGGAGCGGAAATCCATCTGCTCAGTTATTCCAATAATACCGATTTCGCCACCCTCAGTATGATCGCAACAGGGAACTCAAAAAATGAGCAGGAGGACGAAGAACCAACGGAGGTCACTGATCGAAGCAACTAACCAGAGGCTTGAGGGTGATTTTCGCCCGGGAAATCTCCCACCAGGCCAGTATCCGCTCGGCCAGCTGGCGGCGTTGTCGCTGCGACAGCATGTTGACGCGATCCGCCGTATAGGGAAAGGGATGAATCGGCGGCAGAAAAAGGAATGGGTCGAAGTTGTAGAAATGCACCGATGACGGCGGAGCCTCGCAAAAGGATTCTCCGGTCAAAAGTCGCAGGCACCCCAGCGCTGAATCGGCGACGAAAAAAGCGCTCTCCTCGATTTTCCGTTCACTCACCAGGGCGCTGATCAGGGTCAGGATCAGGTTGTCCCGTCCGATGTTCTGCTGACGTCCCTGGAAAACCAGGGCCAACGCCGCCAGATGCCCGCTATAGCAGTTTTTCCTTCCGGCCAGTTCGGCCATCAGCTGGGTTTGGGAGAAATCCCGGAAATAATGGAGAATGGACAACAGCCAGAGCCGCTCGATTTCGGGAGCGGTTTTAAGTCGGGCTCTCAGCGCCTCGATCCCCTCGATCCCCAGCCCGATGACAAGTCGATAGGCTGCTGCCTTGCGCTGAAAGTTCAGGGAATTGAATTCGTCAGCCACCCGCCCGATCACCTTTTCCGGCGCAGAAGCAATCACCCGCCTGGCTTCTTCGAAGCGTTTGGAGCGGCCACTCTCGGTCCGTTTGCTGCCATCGGCATGGAAGTAATTAAAGACCTCTTCTATGGCATGATCAATAGTGGTAGCGCCTGCCTGATGAACAATCATATAGCCACCTTCTTCTGCTTGACATCTCCAACAGGCCCCCGGTTGGGAATCCAGTCCTTCATTATGTGTCGCAACCGGCCATTTCCCATCATCTCAGGCCGTATCCGCCTGTTGCGCTGCGCCCTGCTGGAAGTACCGACATGACGCCTCTCTGCGCTGAACCTGCTCTGATACTCACTTGCCGGTTCTGATGGATAACACAGTCTGACTGTCCAGGGGCCGGGTTTGCTGCGGGTTTTCCCAGAATGACCTGGCACCGGCCCCCGAATTTGAAAAACAGGAAAAAGTAGCTGGCGGAAAGAAGAATTTGCTTTCTTGCCATCAGATTGTAACAACTAAAATCGATTTGTCTTTCCCGGGGTAAATTTTTTTGCAAAGTATTTCTTGTTTGTCAATAAGACCGCCTTCAGGCTCATTAGTCATCGTAAACCAGCCGCGCAAGTGGTTGACAACGCATGGTCACTCATTAAAAGATGAAACAAGGCCTGCAACTGAAGAACAGTCGTTGGTTGGATCCCGACTCAATTGTGAAACGACCGCGACCGGGTATAGATGATAAGCGGAAGCATCAACAGACTGGCGACCAGGTAGGGGAATCCCCCATTCCACTGATAAAGCTGGGTTCCGACCAGTGGTCCGAGCACGAAGCCGGCGGCTGGACAGGCGGCCACCAATCCACCAACCGCGCCCTGCTCGTCAGGACCAACCGCCAGGGATGCTGCGGCCGTGAATCCGGGAGCAACCAATCCCAGTCCCAGACCGAGTAAGCCCAAAAAGAGCACCAGCATGAAAATACTGTCGGCCCAGAGCAGGGCGCCGTACCCCACGGCCAGAACGGGCAGACCGCAACGCAGCAGCTGGCGCGGCGTCAACGCCATGCGCTGCACCAGAATTCCCTGGGCAAAAAAGGACATGCCTGCGGAAACCATCATCCCCATTCCGAGGGCCTGAGCTGTACCGGTAGCATCCAGAGCAAACCGGTCCTGAAAATAAAAGCCGATGGTTTGGCTCATCATGGAAAAGGCGAAAAAGGTTAAAAAGCCGATAAGGAGAAAGGAAAAATAACGGGGATCAAACAGCCCCGACCGCACCGGTGGCATTGTCTCCGGTGGGCGGCGCAGCGGTTCCTTGAGTGCCTGGACCAGCCATAGGGAACTGATCAGGGTCATGCAGGCCGCGACATACAGGGGGGTGAGCAGCCCCATGACCACCAGCAGGCCACTCATGGCCGGTCCCAGAATGGCCCCCAAAGTGCGGGCCGCGCCCAAGCGTCCCAAACTTTTCAGGCGCAGTTGGGTCTCGGAGGTATCGGCGACATACCCCGTGGCGGCGCTGGGAGCAGCCGAGGTGAGGGCGGCCATCAGCACACGGGAAACGATGGCCAGAAAAAACAGCCTGTTGCCGGACAGGGTGCCGTTGAGTCCATAGAGAAAGACCGTGGCGAACAACAGGGCCCCCAGAGAATAGCCTAACTGGCCAATGAGCAAAACCGGCTTGCGGCCGATACGATCGGACAGCCGCCCCCAGACGGGACTGGTCAGGGTGAACATCAGGGCGGAACAGGTAATGATCATTCCGACCTGAACCTCGCCGAGACCGACTTCCCGGCCCAGGGGCGCCAGCAGGGCAAAGGTCATGGACTGGCCGATGCCGGTGGTCAGAACGCTGAACCATACCGGATAGATGGCCATCATGGCAGCGCCGGCGGTGTTGCCTGAACGACATTCCAATTGCGACTCTGCCTATGGAAGGAAGGTGGGAAAGAAACGGTTCCGGACTAGCGGCGATCGGAGATGAGCACCCCGCCCACGGCGACTTCCTCCGGCTTGTTTTCATGCAGCAACAGGATGATTTTTTCCTTCGGCATGGCATAAGCCTTGGCGGCGGCCTCGGTCAGTTCGGCAACCAGGGTTCTGCGGATGTTGAGATCGGTAATGGGCGGACCTTCCAGAGTCAAAATGGGCATGTCGGCTCCTTTTTCAAAAAAGACGAGAAACGGTTGAAATTAAAGGGGATCAGCCTGGCGGCCAGGTCATATCGCGCCCACCGAGCAGGTGGAAATGGATATGCCATACGGTCTGTCCACCGGCTTCGTTGCAATTGTTGATCACCCGGAAACCATCCTCGGCAAAGCCGAGATCGTGGGCGATTTTGCCGGCGATCTGAAAGACCTGTCCGACCAGTCCATTGTCGGCGGTGGTCAGATCGAGGGTGGTACGGATATGTTTGCGGGGAATAATCAGATAATGATGCGGCGCCTGGGGATTGATGTCCTCAAGGGCCACGACCAGCTCATCCTCGAACAGAACCTTGGCCGGGATCTCTCCGGCGATGATCTTACAAAAGATGCAGTTGTCCATCTTCGTTCCTTTCCTCCCTTTGGCGAGGGACGATGTTTTTGGAATCATCCAACGATACCAGGTTCCAGCGCTTCTGCCCGGCCCGCTTCAGCAAACCCTCGTGGTGGGTAAAATAGATAATCTGGTGTTCCCGGGACAGACTCTCCAGAACCACCAGCGCTTCGGCCAGTCGTTCCGAGTCAAAATTGACCAGGGGATCATCCAGAAACAACGGCAGAGGTCGGCCCTGAGAAAGATGCCGGGTCAGGGCCAGGCGAACTGCGAAATAGACCGCATCGATGGTGCCGCGACTGAAATTTTCCAGTTCCTGCCACGTCTCTTGTCCCGGAGCCGGCAGCGACAGGGAGAAATCCTCAGCCAGCCGTACTTCGGGATAACGGCCGCAGGTGGCGCAGGAGAGATGGGTGCCGACCTCGGCCGCGAACCGATCCAGATAGGTACGACGAAACTCCTCGACCGACTCACTCAACAGCTGATAAGCGGCAATCAGGGCATCGCGCCGACGCAGCAACAGCAGTTCGCGGGATTTGAGCTGCTCTCCCTCCTCCTCAATCTGTTGCACATCGCCGATGGCCCCCTGCAGCGCCGCCTCCCGCCGGGTCAAATCGAACAGCTGTTGTTCCCGCGTCCGCAGACTTTCCCCCAACGCCTGGAGTTTTTCTTCCGCCAAAGGCAGTTCCTCCAGGGGCAGCAAGGTTTCCGGTCGCAGGGGCTTTTCCTGTTCCATGCGCTCATCGAGCACCGCCAGCTCCCGGGTCAGTTCCTGCTTGTCCCGTTGCAGATCTTCGGACTGTTCCAGTACCTTGAGGGCTATTTCGGTTTCCCTGAGCTGGTCCAGCAGCTCCCGATGGCGGTTCAGATTCTTCTGCATGCGGACGACTTCGATGGCCGACGGCGACATGCCGAGGGCTTCAAACTGTTCGTCCAGGGTTACCAGCCGCGCCTGGATTTCTTCCCGCTGTCGTTCCAGCACCTGGACCTGCCCCTGAACGCGGCTGCGTTCCGCCCGTTTCCTGCCGGCTTTGAGCAAAAAGACGATCCAGATGCCGGCGGTCAGCAGCCCCGCCCCCAGCAGAGAGGGCAACAACCGGTCGGGGAAAAGCCAGGCCACGGCGCCGGCTGCGGCAAAGAGGAGCAGGGACAATCCCGCCGACGGTTTCCAGGGCGGGGTGCCATGGGACAACAGTTCCTTGCGCAGGGCGTTCGCTTCCCCCTGCAGGGAAATCAGCGCCTTGCGTTCCTCGTCGGCGGCGACCAGGATTTTGACCAGTTTTTCCGGTATTTCCCGGGGCAGACCGGTTTTTTCCAGTTCCTTTTCCAGTTCCAGGCGGCGTCTTTCCAGATCGGACACCTTTTCCGACTGCCGACTGACCCGGTCAAAATTCTTGCGCAGCCCGACTTCCTTCTCCTCCAGCTGCCATTGTTTGCGGGCCCAGGCCAGATAACGCTCCCCTTTGTTGAATTCGGCGCGGTCCTGGCGAATGGAGGCTTCCAGCTCCTTTATTTCGCCGCGCAAGCTCTCCACCTCCCGCAGGGACTCCCTGGCTTCGAACCAACGCTTTTCCAAATCGCCGATCCGTTTGCCCACCTCTTCCAGCTCCCGATCCTTGGTTTTGTCCTTCCCCCAGGGATTGCACCGGGTGATGGCGAACAGATCTTCCTGCAGGGATTCCAGTACCCGGTCGTAATCGACTTCAATAAAACCGGACAGCAGCCCCTTGATCTTGACGGGCAACCCGGCCGGTCCGGATACATCAAGCTGGCCCTGGCCGAAAAAGAGGGAGGCCCGGAAAATGTCCTCCTCGGTCATGCCGAACAGGCGAGACAGCTGTTGGAAATACTCATTGCGTTCCGCGGACCGACCGTTCGGCGCCACCTTGCCTTCAAACTCATACAGCAGCTGACTCTGCCGGTCCTGTTCGGTCAGGCGGACCTGGTCCGAAAGGATGTCGCGCTCAATGCGGATGAAGCTTTTGCCTCCCTCCAGAATCAGCACCGCGCCACAGCTGCCCTCGCGCCCCCAGGGTTTGAACCGGTCCTTGCTGCGCACCCCGAACAGCACCGCCGGAATGGCCTCCATCAGGGTGGATTTGCCGGCTTCATTGGGCCCGGTTACCAGGTTCAGACCCCGGCGGAACTCAAAGGTCTTTTTCGCGAATTTGCCGAAATGGTTGAGTTCGACGCTGCGCAGAATCATGTCGGACCTCCGCCGAAAGTCTGAAAACGGACCAACACTTCCCGCAGAGCGTCTTCAATGACCTGGTGTCCCTCCGGCGGCGTGTCGGCCAGCAGCTTCCTGGCGCGGCGGACAAAAACCCCGCGCACGGTCTCTTCCGATTCGATTCGGCGGGCAAAGTCGCTTTCGAACAGATGGGTTCTGTCGATGAACTCCAGGAAGAAGAAATCGGCGGTCAGGCGGGCGTGCAGCCCCTTCAGGTCAAGGGGGGCTTCGACGATGCCGGTCAGAGTCAGGCGCAGCAGCAGATTGGGGTTGCTCAGTTCACGAATTTTACAAACGATCGCCTCCGGATTGTCGCAACCGGAAAGGTCGAGGGTCAGTTCTTCCAGGGTGCGACGGCCCACGGTCAGGGCCTGGACCGCCGCCCGACCCGGTTCCACATTGACCAGGGCGCAGCACCGTGGTCCATTCTCGCCGAAACGCTTGGCTTCGGGGGAACCGGGATAACAGGCGAACAAACGCCCATCCGCCTCCAGGGTTTCATAATTGTGATAATGTCCGAGAGCGACATAATCCAGTCCCCATTGCTGCAGGGTGGCCAGGGAAAAGGGCAGATCTTTCTTGCGGTA
>JARRKW010000013.1:1131-10345 GCA_037387645.1 Desulfuromonadaceae bacterium | reverse complement strand
CCCTCTGTTTCACCCTGATGGTCGGCACCGTCGGGTTGCCCCACGTGCTGTCCCGCGTGTACACCGTTCCCAACCTGCGGGATGCCCGCTGGAGCGTGGTCTGGGGACTCTTTTTCATCGGTCTGCTCTACTGGAGCGCACCAGCCTATGCCGCCTTTGCCGAAATTGCCCGGGAACTGAAAGGCCTGGGCACGGATCCCGGCTCGGCCCACCAGTTGGCGGATCTTGTCGTCATCAAGGCCGGTGAATGGTCCGGTCTGTCCCTTTGGCTGACCGGTACCGTGGCCGCGGGAGCCATTGTAGCCGCTTTTTCCACGGTGACCGGCATGCTGATCACCGGCGCCGGCGCTTTCGCCTATGACATCTATCATCGGCTGATCAATCCCAGGGCCACCGAACAACGGCAGATGGCCGTCGCCAAAGGAACCACCCTGGCGCTGGCCATCGCCGTGGTCTTTTTAGCGGGGAACCCGCCCTGGCTCATCGCCCAGATCACGGCGGTCGCCTTCGCCCTGGCCGGCAACACCCTGTTTCCCATCTTTCTGCTCGGCATCTGGTGGGACCGCACCAACAAATACGGCGCCATCGCCGGCATGGGAACCGGCCTGGTCATCACCTTCGGAGCGCTGCTTGGCGGCACCCGGTTCCCGCTGCTCGGCACCCTGCTGCCGGCAACCTCGTCGGCCCTGCTCGGCGCTCCTTTGGTGATTATCGTCATGATTCTCGTGTCCCGCGCGACCCCGCCGCCACCGGTCGCCATCCGTCGCTTTCTGGCGGAGGAGGTTCACGAGCTGTAGCGCCGCCAGGCGAACCTGCCGGTAACAACGTAAAATCAAGGAACGTTTAGGACAACCCCGTGAAGATTGCCCTGTCATCCGGAAGTCTATTCACTCTTCCGCTGGAAAAAATCTTTGAGATCGCCCGCGACACCGGCTTTGACGGTATCGAGGTGATCATCAGCTATGATTTCCAGTATCAGGACAACCTTGCCCTGCTGCGGGAGCTGTCCCAGATTTTACGAATCAGTTCGCTGCATGCCCCCTTCATGGAGCTGGACGGTTGGGGAAATAAAATCGAGCAACTCACCCGTACCGTCGAACTGGCCCTGGCCACGGGTATTCCTCTGGTCAATTTCCATCCTCCGGCCTGGCTGTCCGGCGAACTCAAATTCCTGCGCTGGCTCAACAGCATCGATGATCTGCAAAAGGAACTCGGCCAGAGCCGGATTCAGATCGCCATGGAAAACATGCCGGCCAGCGGCCTGTTCAAGGTCAATCCCTATTTCTTCAGCCAGACGCCCCGTCTCATCCAGTTCCTCGAGGAACGTAACATCTTTCTGACCTTCGACACCGCCCATATGGGGTCGACCAAGACCAACTTCCTCCACGACTTTCACCTGCTCTACGATACCGGCCGCATCCGCAACATCCATTTTTCCGATTTCGGCCAGGGGCGGGAGCATCTGCTGCCCGGGCACGGCATTCTCCCCCTTACCCGCTTTCTCAATCACCTGCGGGAAACCGGCTACAACCGGACCCTGACCCTGGAACTCACCCCGGCGGAACTCCCCAAGGACGAAGCGGGTATTCGGGAAACCCTGTCGGAGGTGTTCCACTACCTCTGTCTGGAAACCCGCTCGACCGATACCGCATCGACCCAACGGCAGGATCCACAGCTGTCGTTTTTATAGCAGGACTGATGGGGATAAAAAGAGGGGCAAGCGACCGGAACCGGCCGGAGACAGGACAGGGAAGTCAGCGTACGATATAAACGGAACAGCGGGCGTTCAGGGCGACCTTGGTCGAAACACTGCCGATAAAGGCGCGCTTCACCCGGCCGGATCCGGAAGAACCGATGACGATCACATCGATTTCCCGTTCTTCGGCAAAAGCCAGAATTTCCTCGGTAGCGTCCCCATAGACCACCTCGGCGCGCAGGGGGATATCCGCCTCGGCGGCGGCCTTATCAACCACATAGAAAATCCGTTTGCGTTCCTCTTCCCACTCGGAACGTTCCGTTGCCAGAGGCGCCGGAACGAAATCGGTATAGGAGGGCAGTCGCATGCCGGGCAGAACCAGCAGCGCGTAAACTTCACTTTTGGTCCGGGAACCGGAACCCTTGGCCAGGCGAATGGCTTCTTCGGCCGCCTTGTCGGATTGCGGCGAGCCGTCGATGGCCACCAGAATTTTTTTGCTCAGATTCAACATGCAGCGCCCCCTGTCCTTATCTTTTCGCTCAAGTTAACCGAAGCAAAAAACCCTGTCAATATCCCAGGCCTTGGCACCGAATCGGAGCAACAGGCTCCAGGTCAGGCAAAATCCGACCGTTAGGGCTGCTGCGCCAGTCCCTCCAGCAAAGCGGTCCAGGCCGCCCAGTAGGCCGCGCCGCCGACTTCGTAGGTGTCGTTGTGATCGGCGCCACCGATGAGATGCCAGGTCTTGGGTTCGTTGGCCTGCTCGAACAGCTGCCGGGCCATGGCCGGAGGCACGATCCGATCCTGATCCCCCTGGAAGATAAGCAGAGGGCACTGCAACTGCCCGATCTTGGCCAGGTTATCGTAGCGGGCATTGAGCAACCAACCGAAAAAAATCGACAAAAGGGGGTAATGCTGGCGGCCCATGGCGGCGACGGAGGTGAAGGGGGTTTCCAGGATCAGGGCGGCCGGGGGTTGTTCCAGAGCCAGTTGCAGGGCCACCGCGGCCCCCAGAGAACGCCCGAAATAGACCATCTTCCCCGGCGACCAGCCCTTTTGTTGCAACCAGGCCAGCGCCCCGCGGGCATCGCTGTAGGTCCCGGTTTCGCCGGCTTTGCCCTCGCTCAAACCGTAACCGCGATAGTCGAAGATGAACAGGCTCGGACCGAGCTGGTGCAACAGGTACAGGTTATCGAGCCGGTGGGAGATGTTGCCGGCATTGCCATGACAGAAAAGAATCAGGGGGCGATTCGGATCCCCCGGCAGATACCAGCCGTGCAGACGGGTGCCGTCGGCGGCGGCAAAGTAAACCTCCTGGTAGGCCAGCCGGTACAGGGCGGGGGTCGCCGCCAGCTCACGCTCGGGAAAGAAAAGAAAATGTTGTTCCATGAGGCCCATTCTTGCAGAGAACAGCAGCGCCGCCAAACACAGCAACGCTAAAATCCAGCTCCGTTTCGAGGGCAACCGCATGGCCCGAACCTGGTCAGCCGCCGAAATCGTTCAACAGCGGGTGGATCCGCTGCCCGGCGGCATGCCGCCCCAGCAGGTCGATACAGGGCAGTTTCTTTTCCACCAGGCGCTTGACCGCGGCCGACAAGCGGGTATCCCCCAGCAGAATGGCCCCGACCAGCTGGGAATCCCGGAACAGGAAAAAGTAATAATCCTCGCCGTCGATCTCTTCCACCTCCTGATAGCTGCCGTCCCCCGGCCGAACCTGGCCGATGCTGAACAGTTCACAACCGAGCACCTTGAGGGAATTGGAGCGGGGTATGCCGGCAAACTCGGTGGTTTCGCCCGCCGCGTTCATGCCGGCGATGGTGCCCTGGAACTGGGAAGGCCCCCAGGTCCCGTATAGAATCCCGCGATGTTCGGCCACATCACCGACCGCGTAAATATCGGGAGTATCAGTCAGAAGTCTGTTGTCCACCACAATGCCGTTGTTGGTGCCGATCCCCGCCAGCCGGGCGACATAGCTGTTGGCGCGCACTCCGGCGGTAATGATCACCAGCTCCGCCGGCAGGTTGACCCCCGACTCCAGGGCAACCCCTCGCACCCGCTCATCCCCATCGAGCTGCTTAACCCTGGCGCCCATACAGAACTTGATGCCGAGTTCAGTCGCCTGCGCCGCCAGGCGTTCAGCGGCGGCCTGATTCAACTGCTGCGGCATCAACCAGCCATAACCTTCCACCAGGGTGACATCGACCTTGCGCCGGGCCAGGGCGCCGGCCGTCTCCAGCCCCAGCACCCCCCCTCCGATAACCACGCAGGACAAACCAGGACGGAGTTGTCCGAGGATGAATTCGGCATCCCGCCGGGTTCGCAGAACCGTCACATTCTCGCGATTCACCCCCGGGAAGGGAGGTACGAAGGGATGGGACCCCATGGCCAGAATCAACTTATCGTAATCGAGGTCTTGCCCTTTCCGCAGTTGCAGACGCTTCCGTTTTACATCGATGCTGCGCAGTTCCGTATCCCGCAACAGCTCGATGTCGTTTTCCCGGTACCAACCTGCCTCATGAATCGGCAGGGCGTCGCCGTCGATTTCCGCCGCCAGATAACGGGTCAGATTGAGTCGGTAATAGGGCAGCTCGGACTCGCGACTGAGCAGGGTAATCTTCGCCTTCGGCGCATGGTTGCGGATCGCCTCGGCGGCGGAAACCCCGGCAATGCCGGCGCCGACAACGACAAAGGTCAATGCCTGCGAACTGGTCGGGAAGGATGGGGTCGCGTCGCCCAAAGGTTCAAAATGCTCGGCCGTGGCGGCACAAACCGGACAGAAATTGGGCGGCGTCTGCCCTTCGTGAACATACTCGCAATTAAGGCAGCGCCATTTGCCAACCACCGCGGCCGCAACCGGAGCGGTCGCCTCGGCCTCGACTTCAAACAGGTCACTGGTCGCGCCGCAGATGGGACAATACTCACAGGGGCTCGAGCCCTCGTGAACATAACCACAGACGGTACATTGCCAGCGTTGGGATGGTTCAGACATCCGGCCCTCCGAATAAACGACCGTCGCCGGGTTCGATCCGCCGGCGACGGTCGCTGGCTAGGATCAGTCAATGAGGAAGAACTTGTTTTTCGGCACGCCACAAACCGGGCACTTGTCCGGAGCGGCATCATAGACCGTATTTCCGCAGATTTCACAAACGTACAGCGGCCGATCCGCCAGATCACCGCCGGCCTTGACGGCGGCAAGGGCGCGGGAATACAGATTGTAATGTATCTCCTCAACCGTCAGAGCGTTCCGGAAGGAGGCCTCGGCCATCTTCTCCCCTTCCTGCCCCGCCTCGGTCAGATAGGGCGGATACATTTGCTGATACTCAAATCCTTCCCCGGCAATGGCGGCCTCCAGATTTTCCGCCGTTGTCTTGATGCCACCCATGGCCCGCAAGTGGGCATGGGCATGTACGGTTTCCGCGGCCGCTGCGGCCCGGAACAGCTTTGCCACCTGCGGCAGGCCATCCTTTTTGGCCTGCTTGGCAAACGCCAGGTACTTGCGGTTGGCCTGACTTTCGCCGGCAAATGCATTGGCCAAATTGTCCTTAGTCGCCATGATGTCCTCCTTTTCATATGGGTATTACGGTTGGGGGAAAATGACCGAACAGGGTTGCAGGCCAAAGGCAAACATCCTGTCGGCCCTAAATCCGACGAGACCTAACGGAACCGACCTGTCTTCACGAAATACCGAAGCCTCCCTTACATGGATTCCGAGCACTTGCCACAGATGCCGTACAGAATCACATCGCGCCGGAGCAGACGACCCCAATGCTTCAGTTCCGCCGGCGGCTCGGAACGATCAAAGGCCTCCCACTGAAAATCGAGAATTTGCTTGCATTGGGTACAGACCAGATGATGATGCCGCCGGCGATCGGCATCATACCTGGCCTGTTTCTCCCGGCTGTTGATGCGGCAGATCAGTCCGTGCTGCTCCAGACTGGAGAGGGTTCGGTAAATGGTATCCAGGGAAATGGTCGGGATTTTCTGCTGCAACCGCTTATGGAGGGTTTCCGCTGCCGGATGGTCCTTGGCCCGGGCCAACTCCCGATAGATCTCCATACGCTGATGGGTGATTTTCAACCCGGAGGCTCTAAAAGCCTTTTCAAATTCGTCCATCGGTTCCACACCTGTTCCACCGGAAATTAGCCGACCTACCACCCCAAATTATTACTAAATAGGAATACCTCCTACCTTGGGACCTGTCAAGGCGCGGACCAGATTTTATTTAAGGCCGAAAACCATTCTATTTCTCTATGGAAGTGGCTTCAGTCGCGATTTTCCACCGGTCAAAACAAAATCAGCGGACCAGTAAAACCGGATCCGCTGATTCCCAACCGCGAGAAAAAATTGGCTGTAGAAAATGTCGGTTACCGTGCCGGTCGGGGCAATTGCTGCTGCGTTCCCGGCCTTTTCGTTTCAGATTGCTGCAGGACGCCGGGATTGAAACCGAGACGCAGCGCGCCCCAATGCCTGCCGCCGATAAACAACGGCAGGGAAAGGTCACAGAGAATCTCCCCGGTATCCCGCAGGTAGGTTTGCAACAACACCTCGCGGGTGTTACGGGCGGCACGAATTCCCGTCGGATCGTTGAAAATCCGTTTATCCCGGCTGCCTACCAGATCCTTCTCATGATCTCCGGTCAACGGCTTGGAAAAGAAGCTGTTGTGGGTCGGCCCGTAACCATTTTCGTCCACGCACAGGGCAAAAATAGCGCCTTTGGTTTCCCTGACCAGTTGGTCGTACAGCGGTTGGAAACGCTTTTCGACCTGCTGATCATAAGCCGTGTGATATTTCGCCGGTTCAACATCGGGAATTTGCTGGTAATTGCAGTCAAAGACATTGACGCCCTGGGCCAGCAGCTCGCTCAACATGCCCTCAAAGCGAAGGGCATATTCCCTGGTTTTATCGATCATGAATTCAAGCATGCCGCGACCGATACGGAAGGTCGCCAGCAGTTCCTGCAATTCCTCCGTCGTTGTTTTCAACTTCCGGGAGGTATCTTTGGCCTCCTCCATGGAGGAGGCGACATTCTCGCTGGTAGTGTGGATACTGGTGACCCGGGAATGAACCTCTTCGTTGGTAGCGGACAGCTGTTCGATGGCGGCGGTAATCCCCTGCAACCGGTTGTCGTTATCTTCAAAATGACTGATCATTTCGGCAAAACTCTGGCGCGAACTGTCAACCGCCTTTTCAGTAACCTGGGTAAAGGAAACGATTTCGTTGGCTTCATTCAGGCTGGTCTGAATATTGGTGAGAATGGAACGGACCTTGCCTTCGATATCTTCGCTGGCGCCGCTAACCTGTTCGGCCAGATTCTTGACCTCCTCGGCGACAACCGCAAACCCCTTACCCGCCTGACCGGCACGGGCAGCCTCGATGGTCGCATTCAACGACAGCAGAGAGGTCTGAAAGGAAATGCTGCGGATCATGGAAACAATTTGCTGGATATCTTTCGACTCAGTATCGAGAACCTGAATATGCTCAGCATAGTCAGTGATTTTCTGGCCCATGATTCCAAGGTTGTTACTGGCGCCGACCAGTTCCTGATACGATTTGCGGGCAGCCTCGACACTGGTTGAAGTCGCCGCGCACAGTTGCTGGGTGTTGTCGGAAATATTCAAATGGGCCGACTTCGACTCTTCACTGCTGACGAAAATATCCCGGGCCAGGGAATTCTGCTCCTGGGCACAGTCCGAGGCGTCATCCACCTGTTTGGCCAGGCCCACCGAATTGGTCGCGATGTTCAGTCCCATTTCCCGAATGGCCTGGATGGTCTGACGCAACTTGCCCAGAAAAAGGTTGCAGTTTTCCACCAGCTCCCGGTACTCGTCATAGGTGGTCGCCACCATGTCTTCCGACAAATCCCCATCCTTGCCGCCCATGCGGCCGAAACGATCACTCAAACGCCGGACCGGAAGAATGAACAGATGACGCAGGAAAAAGAAGGTAAAGAGGAAGATTCCAAGGGTGACGCCGAAAAACAGATACTGTTTCAGCAGCAGCTGTTCCGAAATCTCCCGCATCCGGTCCGCCGTTTCCGGACTGAGCTGAACCGCCGCCAGGGCCTGTCGAAGCTGCCCCAGATCGAGCCAGAGAAAAATCAGAGCCAGGGTCGGCCACAGCAGAAGAAACAGCAGATTGCCGGCAAGCTTCCGCGCCAAGGTTTGAAAAAGAACTTTCTCCAATGCCTTATAGGTTTCTTGAAACAGAGCCATAATAATCCCGGGGTTCAAGGCCAGAAACTAAAGTGCGAGAGGTATTTTCTAATGATTTTATCCGATTTTGCCCCAAAAAATCAAACAGCGTTTCCGTGTTAGCATATATTTATTAAGCTTCGGCAGATCATTTTTTCCCGGGTTGCATTTCGACCAGGAATTCCCAGTATTTCATCGGCATGAAACTTCTCTGCAATTGCGGATTGATTCGCTCGGGAATGGCGATGTGCTCGAAGAAGGTTTGCCAGAGAAGCTGCCATTTGTGCTCCTGTTCAGCCAATGCCGGCGCTGAAATCCGCTGCAACGTACCAAGAATTAATTTTCGTCTTGCAAACAAAGCGCCAAGATTTCGCCGGACATCATGAATCAGCCAGGAACGGTCACCGAGGCGGCAAACGAAATGATTTGCGAGCAGGCTGAGAACGTTGGCTTCAGGCCTCACCTGGGCATAAAACAGACCGTCTTCCGTTTCCTGGAACCGCAACAGTCCCTTGAGCCGGTGACTCTCGTGCAGGGTGCGGCGGGCGGCTCGGTGAATGCGGGCCACGGCGACGTTCCCCAGATGACGGTCAAGATCCCGACACCAACGCCAACCGAGCTTAAGATAAGCATAAATTGCCATTTCGATCTCCGGCTGTTCGGAAAGATAGGCGTGACGAAGATGCCGCAGGCTCTCCTCCCCCATCCGGTCCGCAACCGCCCGGGTCAACCGGGCAGCCAATGCCGGATCGGTAGCCGATTCAAACAGCTCGGCGAACAGGTCGTCCTGGACCGGCGATTCGGAAGAAATACCGGTCGGTTCCTCACCACGATTGAACAGACGGTAAAACAGCGTTAGCAGACCGGCAAAGCTGCCGTCATAAAGGCAGACCATCACAACTCTCCGCTAATGGTCGAAAAGAGTTCCAACTGCCGGCCCGAAGAGGGTTCCGGTGTCGGTGTCGGCGGCGCCAGCAACCGCTGTTTCAGATCGGCCGCCTGAACATCAGTCTCGCCGAGATACCTGCCGCGGGCGGTGATGAAGTAGCGGGCCCGTTTGAGCACCACTCCCAATCGCTTCAGTTCATCGAAACCGAGGGAACCGACCCGGCGGGCCTTGAGGATGCGCTGCGCCGACCGCACTCCCAGACCCGGCACCCGCAGCAGAGTCTCGTAGTCGGCCCGATTGACCTCCACCGGAAAGATTTCCCGATGGCGTAGCGCCCAGCAGGCTTTGGGATCGAGCTGCAGGTCAAAGTGGGGATGGGTCTCGTCGAGCAGTTCCCGCGCCTCGAAGCCGTAAAAACGCAGCAGCCAATCGGCCTGATAG
>JARRKW010000013.1:0-1065 GCA_037387645.1 Desulfuromonadaceae bacterium | reverse complement strand
GATAGAGTCGGTGTTCCCGCAACAGCGGCGGTTGCGGCAGGGCCGGCAGGCGATTATCCGCGCTCACCGGCACATAGGCGGAGTAATAGACCCGCTTCAGCTCCATCCTGCGATAGAGGGATTCGGACAGCTGCAGCACCTGCAAATCGCTTTCCGGACTGGCCCCGACGATCAACTGGGTGCTCTGTCCGGCCGGGGCGAAGGCAGGTGCCCGGCGGCGTTTTTTACGCTCCCTGCGTCCCTCGGCAATCAGGCCGTGCATCTGCTCCATGGGGCGCAGAATGGCGGTACGCTCCTTATCCGGGGCCAGCAGCCGCAAGCTCTGTTCGCTGGGGAGTTCGATATTGACACTCAGGCGGTCGGCCAGGCGACCGGCGGCCTCGACCAGCTTCGGGTCGGCACCGGGCACAACCTTCAGGTGGATGTAGCCGCCGAAACGATGCTGTTCCCGTAACAACCGCACCACTTCCACCAGCTGGGCCATGGTGTCATCGGGACTGCGCCACACGCCGCTGCTGAGAAATAGGCCTTCGATGTAATTACGGCGGTAGAAATTAACCGTCAGGTCGGCGATTTCGGCAGGCGTGAGCGTAGCGCGGGGCACGTCGTTGCCGCGCCGGTTGACGCAATAGGCGCAGTCGTAGATGCAGGCGTTGGAGAGGAGGATTTTCAGCAGGGAAATGCAGCGGCCATCCGCCGACCAGCTGTGGCAGCAACCGGCCGGCATGGCATTGCCGAGACCGCCCTGACGCTGGCGGTGACTGCCGCTGGAGGAGCAGGAGGCGTCGTAGCGGGCGCTTTCGGCGAGGATGGCGATGCGCTGTTCCAGGGACATTTGGGGCATGGGGACATCCTTGGTTGAAGGTTGTGCCCCAGGCTAGCCTTTTTGTGCGACAGAATAAGTCACAACTATGACTTGCTGTAGAGGGAAAATTGTTGACCTCTTGGAACAGCTTCAGCCTCGATTATCCTGCTGGAAAGGTGAGTCTAAAGGTGGATGAACAACCCCAAAACCGTCGGGTCTCGCCCCGACTGGCGACCTTCTTTTTGATAAACGTCAAAAAG